>CAXTTR010000232.1:0-5111 GCA_964247215.1 uncultured Sphingomonadaceae bacterium | reverse complement strand
GGATTGGTGACCCGCTGCGTCGCGGTGAACAGATAGCCTTCGTCGACCGCGAGGACGATCTCGAACAGCGCGCCTGATGCGTTGGTGTAGCGCAGCGTCACCGGCGTCGACGGGGTCAGGCGCGTGCCGCTCGCGGTCCATAGCGCATCGGCCGGCGGCGCGCCGGTGCCGGTCCAGCCGAACTGTGCAAAGTACGCCCCGTCGGTACCGCTCGGGGTGAACAGGCGGACGGGGGGCGAGTTCTTGGCAATGGTCTCGCGCTGTGTCGTCATGACGAGGTCGTCGATGCGCGCCCCGCGAAGGTTGAGCGAACCCGCCAGCAGCGGCGTCGCGATAGCCAGCCGCGGGCTTTCGGCGAGCACCACGGCGCGGTCGCGCATACCGGTTGGCGCGGCCCCGGCGGGAACACTGCCGGCCGCGACCGGCGCGGTATCGCTTGGCGTCGCGGACGACGGCGCGCCCGGCGTGTTCCGGCCGGTGATCACGGTGGTTTGCGCACGCTTGGCTTGCGGGAAGTAACGGTCCGACGCCCATGTCCAGCCGAACAGCACCAGTGCCGACAGGACGATCGCGAGGATCATGTTGCGTTGGTCGGTCAAAGGGACGCCTTCATATCGGATCGAAGATCACGGCAAAACGAATCGGAGTCATGGCACCGGGTCATAGCCCGACCCGCCCCAAGGGTGACAGCGCAATATCCGCCGCAGCGCGAGCCAGCTGCCGCGGCCAGCACCGTGCCGTTCGATTGCAGCGATGGCGTAGGTCGAGCAGCTCGGTGCATACCGGCACTGAGCAGGAAGCAGCGGCGACACCACGACCTGGTACAAGCGCACCGGCACCGTGAGCATCGTCGCCAACCAGCCGGTCAGCGTGTCACGCCGCATCGCTTCAAGGCCCCTTCGAGATCGAGCGCCAGTACCGCGAACTTGCGAACCAGCGCGTCGCTGCGCCCGATCAGGATATGGTCAGCCCCAAGGCTTCCTGCAACTGGCAGCACGTGCCGCACCAGCGCGCGCAACCGCCGCTTGATCCGGTTGCGGACGACGGCATTGCCGATCTTCTTGGTGACAGTAAATCCGGCGCGCATCGCCGGACTATGATCATCGCGCGGGCGGACCAGCAGCACGAACGCCGGTGTCGCGGCGCGCCTGGCGCTGTTCGCGGCGAGAAAGTCCCGCCGCGCCTTTATTGTCTCGATGCGCGCTAGGCGCTGAGCTTGGCGCGGCCCTTGGCGCGGCGATTCGCCAGCACCTTGCGGCCGCCGGGGGTCGCCATCCGCGCGCGGAAGCCGTGACGGCGCGCACGCACCAGCCGGCTCGGTTGAAAGGTCCGCTTCATAGTTCATCCTCAATCCAAGTGCGGGCGCATAGAGGAGGACACCCGCGACGTCAAACTTCCTGGCCCAGCTTATCCCGCGCGATCGGCCTGACCTTGCCGTGACGATGACGCCGCAGGCCGAAGTCGGTGATCCGCCCGGCACGCGGGTACCGCCGCTTCCAGCGCACGTAGCGCCGCCGTGCCCACAGCGAATTGCGCAGCACGAGCGCCAGCCCGACGCCGAATAGCAACAACCCGAACGGGAACGGCGACGGAATCAGCCCCACCAGCGGTCCGGCGATCATCAGCGTCACGCCGCCGGCCAGCTGCGCCATCCGCAGCGGCGCGTGGCGGATGAGCTTGCGAATAAAGCGCGACGCGGCGGACATTCACGTGGCTTATGCACCCGCTAAGGCGCAAGCAAGGCAGCAAGCCGTTCACGGCACGGAAACGCGACTGGCCATTGCTTGTCCGCAACGAAGCAACGGGTTACGTACAGTGCTGGCATGTCTCGCGTGCCGGGGGCAAGCGATGGTTGCACATGTCGGAACGGTAGCGTTCCTGGGACTCGAGGCGCGCAGCGTCGACGTGCAGGTCCAGGTCAGCAGCGGGCTGCCCAACTTCATCGTCGTCGGGTTGCCCGACAAGGCGGTCAAGGAAAGCCGCGAGCGCGTCCAGGCGAGCTTCAGCGCGATCGGCCTCGCGCTGCCGCCGCGGCGGGTCATCGTCAACCTGTCACCCGCCGACCTGCCCAAGGAGGGCTCGCACTATGACCTGCCGATCGCGCTCGGGCTGCTCGGCGCGATGGGGCTGCTCGATGCCGAGATGCTCAGTGGCTTCATCGTGGTCGGCGAGCTCGGCCTCGACGGCGCGGTCGCGCCGGTGCCCGGCGTGCTGCTTGCCGCGATGCACGCCAGTGCGGGCGAACTGGGGCTGATCTGCCCCGCGGTGCAGGGCGGCGAGGCGGCGTGGGCGGGCGACGTCGAGGTCATCGCCGCGCCCGATTTGCTGGCGCTCATCAACCACCTCAAGGGCACGCAGCTGCTGTCGGCGCCGGTCCGCACGATCGCCGAGATCGTCCGCAGCGGGCCTGACTTGAGCGAGATCAAGGGCCAGGAAACCGCCAAGCGCGCACTCGAAATCGCCGCGGCCGGCGGCCACAACCTGCTGATGAGCGGCCCGCCGGGATCGGGTAAGTCGCTGCTCGCGGCAGCACTTCCCGGCATCCTGCCCGAGCTGACAGCGGCGGAAGCGCTCGAAGTGTCGATGGTCGCGAGCATGGCGGGCGAGCTGGAGGGCGGGCGCTTGTTGCGGACGCGGCCGTTCCGTTCGCCGCACCATAGCGCCTCGATGCCCGCGTTGGTTGGCGGCGGCGCGCGCGCCCGTCCGGGCGAGGTCAGTCTCGCGCATTTGGGCGTGCTGTTCCTCGACGAGCTGCCCGAGTTCCAGCGTGGCGCCTTGGACTCGCTGCGCCAGCCGCTGGAGACCGGCGCGGTGACGGTGGCGCGCGCGGCGGCGCACGTCACCTATCCGGCGCGGGTTCAGCTGATCGCGGCAATGAACCCGTGCCGCTGCGGGCACCTCGCCGACGCCGCACTGGCGTGCGCGCGAGCGCCACGATGCGCGGCGGACTATCAGGGGCGCGTGTCGGGGCCGCTGTTTGACCGCATAGACTTACACGTCGATGTTGCAGCAGTAAGTGCAGCCGATCTGACGCTGCCGCCGCCGGCGGAAAACTCGGCGCAGGTCGCGGCGCGGGTGGCGGTGGCGCGCGCGGTGCAGACGGCGCGCTATGCCGGCACCAGCGTTCGTACCAACGCCGAAGCCGACGGCAAGCTGCTCGAAACGGTGGCAACCCCCGATGCAGCCGGGGCCAAGCTGCTGGCGAATGCCGCGCAGGCAATGCGGCTGTCGGCGCGGGGGTATCATCGAGTACTCCGGGTGGCGCGGACGCTAGCGGATTTGGCGGGGAGTGCGGATGTCGGGCGGATCCATATCGCTGAGGCGCTAAGCTATCGGCGGCAGGCACCGGTGAACTGAGGGGTAATATGGTTCGCAAGCGATGGTATCAGTGGATGATCGAGCCGCTGCGTAATTACGCGCGGATCGCAAACCGTGCATCGCGCGCGGAGCTGTGGTGGTTCACGCTGTTCGAGATGTGCCTCTACTTTCTTGCAACGATACTAGACGCCGTCTTCGGTTGGCATCGACATCGTGATGGCCCGATCGTGAGTATTGTTTGGCTCGTGTTATTGATGCCGCAATTGGGCGTCGGCATCCGGCGTCTTCACGACGTCAACCGCTCGGGCTGGTGGTATGCTGCGCCTATCGCAGCAGTGGCAGTCGCATTGTTCTTGGCCACGGTCGGCGCAAGCCAGATCAGCCGCATGCCTAGTCTAGGCGACATTCTCCTGGTGCTCACGTTCATCGGCATCTCCGTGCCGTTCACTATCACCTTTGTTTGGCAGTTCGTCGACGGCACTCGCGGCCCAAACCGCTTCGGCCCCGATCCCAAAGGCCGCTAACTGCCGTCATCAAGAATGACGCGCGTCGGATAGATGTTACGCCACTGGGCGTTATCGCGGTCCCCTGACAGGAGCCACGATATGAGCATCTACGACTTCATCAAGAACGCCGTTACCGGCCACACCGCGCCCGACGGCGTCACCATCGCCAAGCATGTCGAGAGCCTTGGGCTCAAGGTCGAGAACCTCGGCGTCACCGTCGCAAATACCTCCGCGATCGTCACCGGGCTGGCGGTGAACCGCGCCGAGGCGTCGAAGATCGTCATGGCGATCGCCAATACCGACGGCATCACGCATGTCGACAACCAGATGCGCGTGCCGCTGAGCTCGATCCAGCCCGCCGCGGGTGCGGCGGTGTCGGACGACCACGCCGATGAGGACAAGGTGCAGTTCGTCACCGTCAAGGCCGGCGACACGCTGTCGGCGATCTCGCAGCGGGTTTATGGCAGCGCCAATAAGTACAACGCGATCCTCGAGGCAAACAAGCCGATGCTCAAGGACGCCGACCATATCTATCCGGGTCAGGTCCTGCGGATACCGGCGGCGGCGTAGGCCTGAGGTCTCCAGACTCGATTGCAGCGAGGCTGAACCATGCTGAACATCGTCATCCCGGCGAGGCCGGACCCATGACCTCGATCGAATACGGTTGAGGTCATGGGCCCCGACCTTCGCCGGGGTAACATGATTTAGTGCGCTTCAGCCTGGGTGCATTCGGGCCTGCTTCTGTTCGAAACCTTGACAAATGTGCTTATTTGGTTATACTCACATGCTATGCCAGTGGTATCCCTCAAATCGCCTCGCTCAGCCGTCGCCAGAACCAGGCCAAAGGCGAAAATTCAGTGCATAAATAATTTCACCAAGTCGTTCATATAGTTCAGCAAACTATGTTGCAGCGTATCGCCTTAGCGGGCCTCTTCAACACCGGAAAGACCCTAGCGCCGCACCATTGCCATCATCGCCGGGTTGCCGTAGCGCAGCCCGGCGGTGCCGCCGACCGGGGCGGCGGCGCTGAGTTCAGCCACGTCGGCCTCGCTCAGCGCCAGTTCGGCCGCGCCGACACTGTCTTCCAAAGTGACGCGGCGCTTGCTGCCCGGAATCGGCACGATGTCGCTGCCCTGCGCCAGCAGCCACGCCAGTGCGACCTGCGCCGGGCTGGCCCCGTGCCGCGCCGCGACGGTCTTGACGACGCCGACCATCGCGACATTGGCGTCGTAGTTCGCGCCCTGGTAACGCGGGTCGTTGCGCCGGTAGTCACCCTCGGGATATTCC
>CAXTTR010000231.1:0-5150 GCA_964247215.1 uncultured Sphingomonadaceae bacterium | reverse complement strand
GCCTTCGGCGATCCGCGCGGTGACCCACGCTTCAGCCTCGCCGGGGGTAGTCAACGTCGGGAGCGGGAAGCCGTATTCGGTGCCATGCCCCTTCGGCACGGTGGCGAGGATGCCCGAGGTGACGATGTCGGCGCGGTCGAAATTCATGTGCTTCGCCATCGCGGCGCGCAACTCGCTGGTCGACTGCGGCGCGCTGAACATGTCGATCTGCGTCGTCACGCCGAACAGCAGCGGGTCGTCGAGCCCCTGAAACGCATGGACGTGGCTGTCGATCAGCCCCGGCAGCAAGGTCTTGCCGCGGCCATCGACGACGCGGACACCGGGCGCGGCGCGGCCGTGGTAATCCGCGTCGGCGATCTTGCCGTCACGGATCAGCACCGACCGCCGCCCGCGGCCGGCGATGCCGTCGAATACCTGCACATTCTGGATCAGGGTCGCGTCCGGGGCGCTCGCCGGCGGCGCGGCAGTGGCCGCTACCGCGTGTGCAAGAAACAGTATTGCCGCCAGGCGTGCCGTCATCGTCAACCCCCACAGTACCGCGCGCACCATCGCACACGCGTAGTGCATGTGCAGTACACTACGCTGGAGTTCGAGCTTAGCGGCCGTGCTGACCTTGGCGCGAGCCTGACCCGATCCGCTAGGCCGCCTCCGCCATGCCGACGTCGCCGCGATGCAGTTCGTTGCCCTGCATGCGGTGCAGCACCTCGTTCGGGCCCGACAGCAGCCCGATTGCCTGCGCCGTCGTCAGCGCGGTGCAGAACTCGCGGTGGAGATTGGCGACGCTCATGGCGTGAACAAGTTCGGCATCGAAGCAGCGGCCGTCGGGCGCGAGGCGGTTGCCGGCGGCGCAGGCATCATGCGCGAGATAGCTGTCGTAACCCATGTTGCCGGCGGCGCGGATCGTCGTTTCGATGCACATGTTGGTGAAAAAGCCCGCCACCAGCAGCCGCGAGATGCCGTCGCGCCGCAGAAACAGTTCGAGATTGGTGCCGGTGAAACCGCTGTTGACGTCCTTCACCACGACGCGCTCGCCGAACAGCGGCTCGAGGCCGGTCATCGGCTGACCGCTGGCGAGCGATAATTTCAGGGGCGAGGCCGCCTCGCGCGAGTCGTGCATGGTGAAGTACACCGGCATCTGGCGGGCCCGCCACGCCTGCAGCAACTCGGCGATCCGCGTCTCGGCGGCGGGATTGTTGCGATGCCCGGCACTGCCGCCCCAATGCTGGTGATTGTTGACACCCTGCTGCGCGTCGATGACGAGCAACGCCGTCTCGTGTCCAAAAGCCCGGATCATAGCACCCCCTAAACCGTTTCGCCGTCGTTCTAATTGAGGCTGATTCGGGCGGCTAATCAAGTCAACAGTTTGACCGGGCAAAAACAATCGTCGCTTGAAGCGCTTTTACCTGACGGCTACCGCCGCCCCCGAACCATCGCGCACGTCGTGCCCGCCGAACATCGTCGCTCCTGCCAGCGGCGGGCGCGATACCGACAGGTCGCGCCGCGCCTGCGCTTCGACGGGACCGAGCTGCGGCGCACCGGTGACGATGCCCTCGGCGATGCCCCACGGCGTTTCGTCGGCGAAGCTGTAGCCGCGCTCGCTGAGCAGCTTGCGGGTGTCGGCCGACAGTGCGAGCGGTTCGAGGTACACCACGTCGGGCAGCCATTGCTCGTGGATACGCGGCGCGTCGATCGCCGCTTGCACGTCCATGCCGTGATCGACCATGTTGATGATCGCCTCGAGCGTGATCGTGATGATGCGCGAGCCGCCAGGGCTGCCAATGATCAACGCGACCTTGCCGTTTCTGGTGACGATGGTCGGCGACATCGAGCTCAGCGGCGTCTTGCCGGGCGCGACGGCGTTGTTCGCGCCCTCGATCAACCCGAACATGTTGGGCGTGCCGGGCTTGGCGCTGAAGTCGTCCATCTCGTTGTTGAGCACGATGCCGGTGCCCGCCGCGACGCGGTGCGCACCGAACCAGTCGTTCAGCGTGTAGGTCACCGCGACGGCGTTGCCGGCGGCGTCGAGGGCGTCATAGTGCGTCGTGTTGTGCCCCTCGTGCGCCGGTTGCGCCGGGCCGAGCGTGGCGGACGGCGTCGCGCGCACCGGGTCGATGCTGCTGCGCAGGTTTGCCGTGTACGCCGGATCGAGCAGCGCCGCGACGGGGTTGCGCACGAAGTCGGGGTCGCCGAGCTTGTTGTTGCGGTCGACGTAGACGCGGCGCAGCGCCTCGACGATGACGTGCACTTCGGCGGCCGAGTGCCAGCCCATCGCGGCGAGGTCATAGCCCTGCAGGATGCCGAGCGTCTCGCAGATCGCCACCCCGCCCGAGCTTGGCGGCGGCGCAGAGACGATGTGATAGCCGCGATAGTCGCACTCGATGGGCCTCAACTCGCGGACCTTGTAGCTGGCGAAGTCGGCCGTGGTCAGGATACCGCCGCCGGCGTGGCTGGCGGCGGCAATGGCGGTAGCAGTGGCCCCGCGGTAGAACGCGTCGGGACCACGCGCGCTGATCGCCGCGAGCGTGTTCGCCAGATCGGTCTGGACGAGCCGGTCGCCCTTGGTCAGCGGCACGCCCTTGGGCTGAAAGACATGGCGCGCACCGGGGTCGCGCGCCAGCCCCGGCGCTTCGAGCGCCATCACGCCCGCCTCGCCCTGGCCGAGCACGTAACCGCGGCGCGCCAGCTCGATCGCCGGAGCCATCAGTGTCGCGCGCGGCATCGTCCCATAGCGAATGCGCGCGGCTTCAAGGCCCATCACGGTGCCGGGCACGCCGACCGCGAGCCAGCTGTCGGTCGAGCGGCCGGGGACGACGTTGCCGCCGGCATCCTGAAACATCGTCGCGGTCGCGGCAGCCGGGGCCCTCTCGCGGAAGTCGAGGAACGTCGTGCGGCCGTCGGCGAGCCGCAGCGTCATGAACCCGCCGCCGCCGATGTTACCCGCCTGAGGGTATACGACCGCCAATGCGTAACCGACCGCGACCGCGGCATCGACGGCGTTGCCGCCGCGGCGCAGGATGTCCGCCCCGGCCGCGGAGGCGAGACGGTGGGCGGAGACGACCATGCCGCCGGAACCCGCGACGGGCTCGGGATCGGCGGCGTGAACGGGAGTGGCGGCGGCGGCCAGCAGCAAGAGGTTGATCAGAATGCGCATGATCACAGTCGTGCACGATCGCGGCGGCGGCGGGAAGATATAACACCTAAACTACGCTGCCCCAGCGCAAGCTGGGGCCATGTCCGGGCAGTTCACGCACTCGGTCGGCGATGGACCCCAGCTTGCGCTGGGGAAGCGGCCTATGCTGAAGTGATCTGGACAGTTTTGGCGTAGGTTAGAACTTCACTTTGGCGCGGACATACCAGAAACCGCCGTTAATGCCGAACGGTCCGCCGCTGCGCGGATAGACCTGGCCATCGGAAAGGCTGTTGGTCGACTGGAAGACAGTGTTGGCCGGACTGTTGGCAATACGGTCAGGCTTTGTATTAAGGATGTTGATGCCACCAGCCGACAGGTTGAGGTACTTGGTAACGTCGTACCCGGCGTCCAGGTCAAATGTCACCTTGTCGCCGAACACCTGACCGATCGGATAGCCATTGGGGTACTTCGTCGTCGGTGCCGAATAGACCGGGTAGTCGACCGCGTCGATCCAGCTACTGTAGTAGTTCATCCGGCCGAGCAGACTGAAGCGGTCGTGGGTCCATGCGCCGGTCAGGACGACACGGTGCGCCGGCGCCAAGTGCGCGACGTCGACGATCTGCTCGTCACTGAGAATGTTGACCGTCTGACCGCGCGCCGTGATCGCGCTGACGTGCGTGACGCGGCTGCGATTGAAGTCGTAGGCGAGCGTCAGGTTGAAATCGCCCGGCTCGACAAGGGCCATGTGATAGGTGGCGACGAGGTCGATGCCCTGCGTGACCGAGTTGAAGCCGTTGGTGAAGTAGTTGACCGCGCCTTTATCGCCGACTGATAGCAGCGCCGGCTGGTTGGCTATGTCGAGCAAGCTGACGGTGAAGTTCTGCGTGATGCCGATGCGGTTTTTCACATAGATGCTATAGCCGTCGACGGTCACCGTCAGATTGTGCACCGGCTTCAGAATGAAGCCGATGCCGTAGTTGTACGCCTTCTCCGGCCCGAGCTGCTTCGCGCCGTAATATTGCGCGATGACGCTCGAGTTCGAATAGGTGCCGGTCTGGACCTGATTACCGCCAACGAAGTTCGTCGTCAGGATCTGGTCGTTCGACTGGCCCGGCGACGGCGCATGGAAGCCGGTACCAAGCGTGCCCCGCACCGAGAACTCGTCCGACAGTTTGTAGATGGCGTTGGCTTTGTAGACGAAGGCGCCGCCGAAGTTCGAGTAATGCTCGTAGCGGCCGGCTAGGCCGACGCTGAGCGCTTTGGTGATGTCGGCCTCGAGGTCGCCGTAAACGGCATAGCTGTTCTGGCCGAACGTACCGGCGGCGACCGGCGGCGTGCCGCCATAGCCGCTCGCGCCCGGCGACGATGTGCCGCTGGCGCCCGCTGGCGTGTAAACCCCGCCGCCGTTGTTGAAATACAGCGGCTGCGCGGCGGTGAATGGCCCGGCCCCATACGACTGCGTGTCGCCGACCGTCTGGGTATAGTCTTCGTGGCGGTACTCGGCACCGGCGGCGATCGTCAGCGGACTGGCGAGCCCGATCTCGACCGGCTGCGTCAGGTCGAGGTTGACGTCGGTCTCCTTCTGGATCAGCGAGCCGAAGTTGAACGCCGTCTGCGATGCCGGGCCGTAAGTCGGGCTGACCGAATTATACATCGACAGGTCGAGCGAGTTGCGGCTGGTGTTGACCGACAGATCGTAGGTGAAGCCGCCGTCGGTGTGGCCCTTATAGCCGACCGCGCCGTACAGCTCGGTGTTGATGCCAACAAACTGCGGCGTGAAGCCCGCGGGATAAATCGACTTGAAGCTGAACGTGCTGCCGTTCGAGACGAAGCCGCCCGCCGGGCAGGTCGCGTTGCCCGCTGGGCACGGTGTCAGGTAGAATACGCGCGACAGCGCGCCATTGGCGGATAGCGGTTGCGCGACACCGTTGACATCAAGCGCCGTGCCGCCGATCGGCGAGCGATAGTTGAAACTCTCGGTGGCTTTCGAGCGGGCAGCATTGCCAAAGAAATACAACTC
>CAXTTR010000230.1:0-5188 GCA_964247215.1 uncultured Sphingomonadaceae bacterium | reverse complement strand
AAGCGTATCCGCGGCCAGCCGCAAGCGCTCGCCGCGATCGGCAACGCCATGCGCGCGCACCGCGCCGGGCTGACCGATCCCAACAAGCCGGTCGGCGTCTTCCTGATGGTCGGGCTGTCGGGCGTCGGCAAGACCGAGACCGCGGTGGCACTTGCCGATCAGTTCTACGGCGGTGCCGACAACATGACCGTCATCAACATGAGCGAGTTCAAGGAGGAGCACAAAGTCTCGATGCTGCTCGGCGCGCCTCCGGGCTATGTCGGTTACGGCGAAGGCGGCGTGCTGACCGAAGCCGTCCGCCGTCGTCCGTTCAGCATAATCCTGCTCGACGAAATGGAGAAAGCGCATCCGGGCGTGCAGGATGTGTTCTACCAACTTTTCGACAAGGGCCGGGTCAAGGACGGCCAGGGGCGCGATATCGACTTCCGCAACGCGCTGATCATCATGACCTCGAACGCCGGGTGGGAGGCGATCGAGCCGCTGTGCGCCGATCCCGATATCCCACCCAGCCTTGCCGCGCTCGAACAGGCACTGCGCCCGAAGCTGCTCGAGCATTTCCGTCCGGCGTTTCTCGGGCGGGTCACGGTGGTACCGTACCTGCCGCTGCCAGCCTCGATTATCCGCGAGATCATTTACCTCGCGCTCGAAAAGATCGGGCGGCGGCTGACGGCGAGCTACGGCGCGGCGGCGACGTGGAGCGAGGCGGTCGTCGACCTGATCGCAGCGCGCACTACCGAGTCGCAAAGCGGCGCACGCGCGATCGACGGCGTTCTCAACCGGACTTTGCTACCCGAGCTTGCAGCGCAAATCCTGGAACGTCTGCAGAATACAATTATTGTTAACAACGTGCATACTGATGTTGATGCAGGTGGTTCTTTTACGTATGCATGCAACTAACAACCGCTTGATTACGTTTCATTAGTGTAACAACATGTCTCAGTTTCAACCTGAAAGTAGGAGTTAAAATATGCCAGTCTATCTGAAGCTCGGTTCGCTGCAGGGTGCCGTGACCGCCGGTCCGTACAAGGGCTGGATCGAGATCGAATCGTACAGCTGGGGCTTCTCGGTTGCCGTGCAGACTACCGCTGGTGCCGCTGGTAATCGTATGTCGTCGGGCAAGGTCACCCCGGGCGACCTGCATTTGGTCAAGCGGCAAGACGATACCACGACGCAGTTCATGCTGCAGTCGCTCGAGGGCAAGAACACCCCCGACGCGCAGCTTGCCGTGACTATCCAGGCTTCGGACGGTGCCGATGCGAAGTACATCGAATATGCCATGAAGAACGTTATCTGCACGTCGTTCTCGACGTCGGGTACCACCGCTGGCGGCGAGCCGATGGAAAGCATTGCGCTTAACTTCAGCCAGGTCACCTTCAACCAGTTCCTGCGCGACGATACCAACGCCGAGCGCGCGGTTCGCGGCGGCTACGACTTCACGACCGCCAAAAAGATCTAACTTTATCCCAGACGACATGGCCTCCGGTACTGATGGTGCCGGAGGCTATTCGTTAGCTATTAGTGGTGCATAGAAACACTTGGCATGTCGCATGACACGAATAAGTTCATTCGGCTTCTCGAGGCACCCGGCGCCGTTAATGATCATTACCTGTTCAAGGTAGACGGTCACGAAGGGCTTTCCGAACCGTTCCGTTACCGCCTGCAGATACGCTCGCATGGTGACGTTCCCGACGCCGCGGCGTGGGTCAATTCATCGATCACCTTCATCGTCGGCATCTCCGACAATACCGATCGCAAGATCAACGGTCGCTGCATGCGCTTCGAGCATCTGTATCAGAAGGCGCGCTATACCGAATTCGCGATCGAGATCGCCGCTTCGCTCGACGCTCTGAAGGAGCATCGCAACCGCCGCCTGTGGACCGATCGCACCGCCAAATCAATTGTTGCCGATGTGCTGCGCGAGCACCAGGTCACTTTCGACGACAGCAAGGTAGGCGCGCAGCCAGTCCGCGAGATGTGCGTCCAGCAGAACGAGACCGATTTCGACTTTGTCTCGCGGCTGATGGAGGACGAAGGCGCGTACTATTACTTCCGCTTCGATGAGGGGGCGGGCCCGTACAAGCACCGGATGATCATCGCCGACAGCGTCGCGGGCTATGAGGACGGCGACCCCTTCCAGCTGTCGTTCCGCCGTGACCACCTGCTGCGCGGCATGCAGGGTGTCGAGCTGGCGCACAAGGCGTCGCCTGGAGCCGCCGTTGTCCACGAGTATGACTTCAAGAAGCCCGGTGCGCTGACGCCCGTGCAGGCCCCTACCCGCCTCGGTTCGGCGAACAAGGGCGCGACGGTGTACGAATGGCAGACCGGGCATAACGACACCGACGGTGGCCGCCGCCGCGCCAAGCTCGCGATCGAAGAGGCCGAGAGCGGCGCGCTGGTGATGAACGGCACCGGTTCGTATCTGGCGTTCCAGCCGGGCGGGCGCTTTCAGGTCGACGATACCCGGCTCGAGCCGCGTGAGCGGCGGATTGTGATACGCTCGGTCGATCACTCGATCTTCGACCCGTCGGGGCTCGAAGAGGGCGATGCGCGCTATGACCAGAAGTTCGCGGCACAGCCGAGCGCCGATGTGTTCCGGCCGAAGCGGACGACGATCAAGGCGGTTGCGACCGGACCGCAGACCGCGGTCGTCGTCGACCAGAACGATCCCGAGGGCCACGGCCGCGTCAAGATCAAATACCATTGGGATCGCACCGGCGCGTCGACCTGCTGGGTGCGCGTGCTGCAGCAGTGGGGCGGCGACAAGATCGGCGCGCAGTTCGTACCGCGTCCGGGAATGGAGGTGATGATCGACTTCCTCGAAGGCGATCCCGACCGCCCGGTGCTGACCGGTTGCCTGTACAACGGCAAGAACAATCATCCCTACCCAGTTCCGGCGAACCTGACGCAAGCCGGGTGGCGGACCGGCGGACCGGGCGGGCTGGCGCACGAGTTCCTGTTCGAGGACAAGGGCGGCGGCGAAGAGATTTACATGAAATCCGGCCGCGACTACCGACGAATCATCAACCGCAATGAAACCGCTGACATCGTCGGGTCGCAAAAGGTCACAGCGCACGACATCACGGTAACGGCGAAGACGAGCATCAAGCTCGAAGTCGGCGGCAACACGGTCGTGATCGACGCCGGCGGCGTGCGGATCAACGGGATGATGATCAAGCTCAATTGTTGAGCTTGCCGAACGTAACCAAGGCGCTGCATAGCTGACACCGGGCGGCGGCAATCGGCGAAGCAGAGGGCAGAATGATCCGGTTGCGACTTTACAGTTCGGCTCAGCCGTCGCGTCAGCTCGACCAGCGCATGATCGGCGAGGACCCGGTGACGATCGGACGCGATGCCGCCGCCGATTGGGTGATCACCGACCCCGACCGCGCGCTGTCGCGGCGTCACTGCACCGTGCGACTGGTCGGCAACAACGTCGGCGTGCGTGACACTAGCGCCAACGGCACCTTCGTCAACGACGGGACGGAACGCATCCCGCCCGCCACGGAGACGATTGTCGCGCCCGGCGGCTCGGTCCGCATCGGCACGTTCACGCTGTCGGTCGAAGCGCTGGCCGCCACGGCAGCGCCGCCGCCGGAGCCGATCGTGACGTCGGCCGCGACCCCGTCGCTGTTTGCAGCACCTTCGGGCCTGAACCCGGTGCAGACCGCGCAGGCACCGGCGCGCCCGGACCCGTTCGCCAGCCAGCTCGCGCCCGATCCGCTGCTCGGCGATCACAAGCCGGGGGACCGCGTCGCGCTCGGGGACGGCGACGCGTGGGACCGCCGTCCATCGGCGCGCAGCGGCGACTGGGAAGCATCGCGCGACCGCATCGACCACGAGAAGCTGATTGGCACGCCGCGCGGATGGACCGAACCCGCCCGGGTCGAAAAGGACTCGGGCTTCGGCTTCGACGCGCCATTCGACCGGCCGGTGCTGATGGCCGCTCCAGCGACCCCCGCCGCGGTCGCTATACCGGAGGACTGGGCCGAGCCCGCGATAGTGCTGCCGCCGAAGGCTGAGCCCGTGACCGCGCCAAGTGTTCAGCCGTTCGCGCCAGCGGCACCGCCGTCGGCGCCGTCGGCCCCTCCGCCGGTACCGGTGTCGGAGGCAGTGTCGACACCGGCTCCAGCCGTCCCCCTTGCCGAGCCGATCCCGGCGATCCCGCGACCGGATGCAGAGACTACCCCGCCTTTGCCGGGCGGGACCAAAGCTGTGGTCACGCCTGCTCCACCATTGCCCGCGACGGCTGCTGCACCGACGCCATCGGCTGGCCTCGACGCCAACACCGACCTGTTCGAAGCTTTCTGCGCCGGGGCGCGCTTGTCGTCCGCCAGCTTTCCCGCCGACGAGCGCGCGGCGGTGATGGTCCGGCTCGGCGAGGTTTACCGTGGCATGGTGCTCGGGCTGTCGGATCTGATGGGCGAGCGCACCGCGCTCAAGAACGAATACCGCCTGTCGCGGACGATGGTGCGGCCCGACCAGAACAACCCGTTCAAATGGGCCCCGCCGCAGCGGCTGGCGATCGAAGTGTTGCGCGGTGATGCAGGCTTTGCTGCGGGGGCTGAAGCAGTGTCGGAGAGCTACCGCGATATCAAGATGCACATCCTGTGCATGCTCGCGGGCATGCGCGCGGCGATTGCGGTGACGATGGACGCGCTGTCACCGGCTGCAGTCGAGGCGCGCCTGGAGGGCCGCAACTTCCTGATCAAGGCGCAGCGCGAGGCGGCGCTGTGGAACGAATACGCCGAGCGTTTCGAGCGCTTCAAGCTCGATGCGGAGGACAGCGCCGACGGTCCCGTCAACCGCGCTTTCCGGACGGCGTATGAAAAGCAGCTTGCCGAGCTGACTGCAGTGAACACGGGCTATGTCGGCGGGCCGGGGGGGCCGCGCTAAATGTATTGGGAAAACAAGGTGCTGTGGGCGGAGGGAATGTTTCTCCGGACGCAGCACTTCCAGCAGTTCGAGCGCTATGTCGAGCGCACAGCGCAGTCGGCGACACGCTGGCTGCAGCCGCTGGCGTGGGGCTTCGCGCGGCTCGAGATCGACGAGGCGCTGCTCAAGACGGGCACCGTAGCGCTGGCAAGGGCCTCCGGCATCCTGCCCGACGGAACGCTGTTCGAGGTGCCCGGCACCGATGATCACCCAATCCCGCTCGACGTCCCCGGCGACCTGAAGGACGTGGTCATCC
>CAXTTR010000229.1:0-5189 GCA_964247215.1 uncultured Sphingomonadaceae bacterium | reverse complement strand
CGCCGTACCAGCCGGGCAGCATCACCCGCGCCTGCGCCCAGCTGAACACCCAGGGGATGGCGCGTAAGTCCTCGATCCGGTCCGACTTGGTCCGCGAAGCCGGGCGGCTGCCGATGTTGAGTTCGGCAATTTCGGTGATCGGTGTCGAGGCGCGGAAATACGCATTGAAGCCGTCAGTCTCGTAGACCAGCTCGCGATACGCGGCACGGGCTGCTGCACTGATTTCCGCCATGGCGGTGTAGAAGCGCCGGCGCTCAGCGGGTGGCGTCGCGGCGGGCTGCAGGCTGGCGAGCACCGTCGCTGCGGTCATCGTTTCGAGGCTCGCCGTTGTCATTGCCGGGGTGCCATATTTCGCCGCGATGACCTCACCCTGTTCGGTGATGCGAATACGCCCGCCGACCGAACCCGGCGGCTGTGCGCGGATCGCGTCGAACGCCGAGCCGCCGCCGCGCCCGACCGCGCCGCCGCGCCCATGGAACAGCTGCAGCCGGACGTCACGCGCCGCGAACACGTCGACCAAGGCCAGTGCGCCCGCGTGGAGCGACCAGTTCGAGGTCAGATAGCCGCCGTCCTTGTTGCTGTCCGAATAGCCGATCATCACCTCCTGATGACCGCGCGACGCCGCAAGCGACTTTGCCTTCGGCCGGTCGAGGAAGTCGCCCATTACCTGCGGCGCGGCCTCAAGGTCCTCGATCGTCTCGAACAGCGGAACTGCCATGATCTCGCAGGTTGGCACGACGCCCGGCCGGTACAGCCCGACCTCCTTCAGCAGGAGATAGACTTCGAGCAGGTTGGCGACGCCACTGGTCTTTGAGACGATGTAAGCGCGGATCGACTCAGGCCCGAAGCGCGCGTGTGCCGCGGCGGCGGCGCGCAGCACTGCGACCTCGCTCAGCGTCTCGGCGCTATATTCGGCATAGGGGTTGAACAGCAGCCGCCCGTGGCTGAGTTCGGCCCCAAGCAGCTCGACCCGCGCGGCTTCGCCTAGTGCTGCGTAATCGGGCGCGACCCCGGCGACCTGCAGCAGCTCGGTGACGACGCGCGCGTGGACATCGGCATTCTGGCGCAGGTCGAGCGTCGCGAGGTGGAAGCCGAATGTTGCCACGGCGCGCCGCAGATTGGCCAGCCGCCCCGCCGCCAGCGCCGCGCCGCTGTTCGTGGTCAGCGATGCCGCGACGACATCGAGGTCGGTAACCAGCGCGGCGGCGCTGTCGTACGCTGGCTGCCCGACGAGTGGCGGCAGCGGCGGCGCGTGCCCGGTCAGCGCCGCGTAGCTCGCCGCTGTGCGTGCATATACTCCCGTCAACGCTCGCCGGTACGGCTCATCGGCACGCGACGCCGATGCGTCACCCGATGCATCGGCCAGCACCGCAAGCTCGGGCGACACCGCGGCCATCTCGGTCGAGATCGACAGCTCGGCCCCGAGCGCGTTAAGCTCGGTTAGATAATGCCCGAGCGCGACGCCAGCACCCTTGGCCAGCGCAGTTTCGAGTGTCGTCGCATTGACGTTAGGGTTGCCGTCGCGGTCGCCGCCGATCCAGTTGCCGGGCCGCAGGAAGCTCGGCAATGCTGTCCCGAACAGCGCTTCCCACCCGGCGTAGAGTGCGGGCAGCGCCGGGATAAAGCTCGTGTCGAGATACGACAGTGCACTGTCGATTTCGTCCTCGACTACCGGCTTGACGCCACGCAACGGGCGGGTCTGCCAGAGGATCGTGATCTCGCGCATCAGCGCCGCTTCGGCATCGGCACCGCTATCGCGCGCGGTCATCAGCGCCTCGATCGCAGTCTCGCGGTCGATCATCGACTTGCGGCGGATCTCGGTGGGATGCGCGGTCAGCACCGGCGCGATCAGGCCGCTACTCAGCAGCTTGGCGACCGCGTCGGCGGCGACGCCAGCGGTCGCCAGCTCTTCGACAGCGGCGGCCACCGACACCGTCATCGGCGTGACAGTGCGGTCCTCGGCGAGATTTGCCAGCCGGGAGAAAAGAAGGAAGCCGCGGATAAAGCGCAACGCGTCGTCGAGGCTGAGCTGGCCCAGTTGCGCCGACAATGCGGCTTCGGCAGTTGCTCCCGGGCGGCGATGCGCGTCGACCGAGGCTTGGCGTACCGCCTCGATCGCATCGAAAACGTGCGCGCCGTCGGTGGCGCGGATGACATCGCCGAGCAGGCGTCCAAGATAGCGCAGGTCGGCGCGCTCGGGCCGGTCTTCGCTTGCGGCAGCTTCGTCGTGCACGGCTGAACTCCGATGTTGCAGGTGCGAGCGCAACCCTAGCCGATCGCATGCAGGCTCGCTATCTGAATAGGGTGAATAGCTTCTCGGTTGCCTCATGGAACATCAACTCGGTCCGCTTCCGCATCGAGCTGGTCGAGCGCTTTCTGACCCAGCACGCGCCCGACGTGCTGTGCTTGCAAGAAACCAAGGTCATCGACGATCACTTCCCGCACTCGATGTTCGAGCGGCTCGGTTACACGCACCGGCTGATTAATGGGCAACGCATGCACCATGGCGTCGCGATCGTTTCGAAGCTGCCGCTGATCGAGGCGCGGCGGCACGACTGGCAGGATAACGGCGAGGCGCGCCACATCGGTGCGCGGCTGCCGAACGGCGTGCTGGTCGAAAACGTCTACGTGCCCGCCGGCGGCGACCTGCCCGACCCGGTGCTCAACCCAAAGTTCGCACAGAAGCTGGCGTTCGTCGAGCGCATGACACGCTGGTCGGAGGCGCTGCGGCAGGACACGATCATCGTCGGTGACTTCAACATCGCGCCGCTGCCTTGCGATGTCTGGAGCCACACCGCGCTGCTGGGCGTCGTCAGCCACACGCCGGTCGAGGTCGACGCGCTGGACGGGCTCGCGGCGAGCCACGCGTGGGTCGACCTCGGGCGGCATTTCATCCCCGCGCCCGAACGGCTGTACACGTGGTGGAGCTACCGCGCCGCTGACCACACCGCCTCGGACCGCGGCCGCCGCCTCGATCACATCTGGGCCTCGCCAAGGCTGGCCGCGCGTGCCACCGGCTTCCAGGTGCTCGAACCGGCGCGCAGTTGGGTCAAGCCGTCGGATCACGTGCCGCTAATCGCGCGATTTGCGCTTTGAGGGCTGACCCCTTCCCATTGAACGCAGTGCCGCGCGCCATCGACGAGCTGCGGCGAGCGCAGATCGTCCGCGTCGAGAGCCTCAGCGGCAGCCTCGACGTGCTCGCGACCGAGCTCGCCGACGCGCCGACATTAGCACTGCTCGAGGCTGACGCTCGCGCCGGGCTGGTCGTCACGCACCGGCGGGCAGCAGTGCTGCACCTCGTCAACCAGCTCGGTGCTGCGGGTCAAAGCGCGGTTTGGATCGAGCGCCCAAGCTGGCTCGACCTGATGATGAGCATCGCTACGGTCGACCCGATCAGCGACCTCGCGACACCACTTAAAGGGCCGTTCCGCACGCGCGATACCGGTCCGATGGCCGAAGCGGCGGCGGCGGCGCTGCGGCTGGCAAAGCTGGGCGGGCTGCTGCCGGCGGTGTTCGCAGTGCCAGCTTCGGCGGCGTCCGCGCCGCTGCGGGTTGAGGCAACGGACGTGCTCCTTTATGCGCGCGCCGACCGGTTACGGATTGTAGCGCGGGCGCGGCTGCCGCTTGCCGAAGCGCCCAACACCGAGGTCGTCGCGTTTCGGCCGGCCGAGGGCGGTCCCGAACATCTCGCGCTGGTGATCAGCCCCGCCATACCTATCGCTGTCGTTACTGACGTGTCTGCCCCCGTGCTGGTTCGGCTACATTCGGCGTGCCTGACCGGCGATGTGCTCGGCTCGCTCAAATGCGATTGCGGCCCGCAGCTACGCGCTGCGGTCGCGGCCATCGCTGCCGATCCACGTGGTGGTATCCTACTGTACCTGCAGCAGGAGGGCCGCGGCATCGGGCTGATCAACAAGCTGCGCGCCTATGCGTTACAGGATCAGGGATTTGATACCGTCGACGCCAATCTGCGGCTCGGTTTTGAGAGCGACGAGCGCGATTTCGCGGTCGCCTCGGCGATGCTGCGCCAGCTCGGCGTCAATGCCGTGCGGTTATTGACCAATAACCCGGACAAGGTCGCCAGCCTGCAGGACCATGGTATCGCGGTCATCGAGCGCGTCGCTCACGCGATGGCACCCAATCCGCACAACACCGCCTATCTCGACACCAAGCGCGACCGCAGTGGGCATTACCTGTGAGACGCGCTGGTCGTGCGGACGAGGATCGTACCGTCCTGCTTACGGGCGCCGACGCCGCGTGCTGATCATCGATACCGTCGCGCTAACGTTGACAGCTTTCGGCCTAACGATCCCGTGCGCGATTGGGCGCAACGGGGCCTGCGATGCTGCCGCGAAGCGTGAAGGCGACGGTTGCACGCCGCGCGGCACGTTCGCGCTGCGCACCGCGCTGCTGCGACCCGACCGGGTCGCGGTACCCGCGACGGCGCTGCCGTGGCGTTGGCTGCGCCCCGACGACGGCTGGTCTGACGACCCGGCCGACGCCGCCTATAACCGTCCGGTACGCCATCCGCACGACTGCTCGGCCGAGCGGCTGTGGCGCGACGACGGCGCTTACGACATTGTCGTGGTCATCGGCTGGAATGACAGTCCGGTGGTACCCGGGCGAGGCAGCGCGATCTTTCTGCATTGCAGCCAGCCGGGCAGAACTCCGACCGCGGGCTGCGTCGCGATCGACCGCGCCGACCTAAGCGTCATTTTAGGTCAGCTACGGCCGGAGGTGACGATCACGATTGCATAGCGGCTGCCGCGTCAGACGCGCGCTCCAAACAGCGCGCTGCCGACGCGCACAGCAGTTGCACCAAGCATCACCGCAGTCTCGAAGTCGTCCGACATGCCCATACTGAGCTGATGCAGCCCATACTCGGCCGCAAACTTCGCCAGCAACGCAAAAAACGGTGCCGCGTCAATCCCGACAGGGGGAACCGCCATTAGCCCAACCACCGGCAGTCCCGCGACGCGCGCATAGTCGAGCAGTCCCGGTAACGCGTCTAGGGCACAGCCGCCTTTCTGCGCCTCCTCGCCGATATTGACCTGGATGAAGCAGTCGGGCCGCCGGTCCTGTGCCGTCATCGCGCGCGCGAGTGCATCGACGAGCGACGGCCGGTCGACGGCATGGATCGCGTCAAAATGCGCCACCGCCTCGGCGGCCTTATTCGACTGGAGCTGCCC
>CAXTTR010000228.1:0-5227 GCA_964247215.1 uncultured Sphingomonadaceae bacterium | reverse complement strand
GACTGGAACTTGCCCATCGCGGTGTTGTCGTTGCCGTTAGGATTGCCGACATACAGCCCAACCGGCACCGGCGTTGACGCAGGAGCGTTCGATGGCAGGCTGAGCGCGGCGAGCGCGAGCGCAGTAAGAAGGGCGGCGGGTTTCATCTTGATCATGCTACCGTGATAGGCGGCAATGCGTTACCAGGCCATTAGCCCGCCATTCGGACTGTCGCAGGCGGCTCCAAATCCAGCGCATAGCCGGCCGAGCGCACGGTCCGAATGACATCGGGCAGGTCGTCGCCGTTGATCGCCTTGCGCAAACGCCGGATATGGACGTCGACGGTGCGCTGCTCGACATAGACGTCGCGGCCCCACACCGCGTCGAGCAGCTGCTCGCGGCTGAATACCCGGCCGGGGTGTTCGAGGAAATGACGCAGCAGCCGGAACTCGGTCGGGCCGAGCTGAATCTGCACGCCGTCGCGGGCGACGCGGTGCGCCGCGGTGTCCATGGTGATGCCGCCGTAGTCGAGGTTGCCGCCCGACAGCGCCGGGCGCAGACGCCGCAGCACGGCGCGAACGCGCGCGATCAACTCACGCGGCGAGAACGGCTTGGTGACATAATCGTCGGCTCCGGTTTCGAGCCCGCGGATGCGGTCAGCCTCTTCGGCGCGCGCCGTCAGCATGACGATCGGCAAGTTCGAGGTGACCGGTGAGCGTCGCAGACGGCGGCAGACCTCGATGCCCGACAGGTTGGCGATCATCCAGTCGAGGATGACGAGGTCGGGCTTCTCGTCTTCGGCGAGCAACAGCGCTTCCTCGCCGTCGCCGGTGCGAATGGTGTCGAAACCCTCTTTCTCGAGATTGTAGCAAATCAACTCGACAAGATTAGCGTCATCCTCGACCAGCAGGATCTTGGGCTTCATCACGGCAAGCTTTCCGTTCACGCGACCGGGGCGGTGTGCATCGAGTAGCTGGTATCGTCGGACTTCGGCCGCTCGACGAGGTGCTCGCCGGTGGCGCTGAAGTAGACGAACTCCGCGATGTTGGTGGCGTGGTCGCCGATGCGCTCGAGGTTCTTGGCGATGAACAGCAGGTGCGCCGACGGCGTGATATGCTGCGGATTTTCCATCATGAACGTCAGCAGCGAGCGGAACAGGCTGTTGTAGAAATCGTCGACGGTCTGGTCGCGCTGCGTCACCGCTACCGCCAGCTCGACGTCGCGGTCGCAGAAGGCGTCGAGTGCTTCCTTGACCATTCGCCCGACGACACGCGCCATCTCGGGGATAATCACCACCGGCTCGATCTGGGCAGTCTGGGCCAGCGCCGTGGCGCGTTTGGCGATATTCTTGGCGTAATCACCAATGCGTTCAAGCACCGAGCTGATCTTCAACGCCGCGATGATCTCGCGCAGGTCGTCGGCCATCGGCGCGCGCAGCGCGATCATCTGCACTGCCAGCCGCTCGCACTCGGCTTCGAGCGCGTCGATCCGGATGTCGGTCGCAACGATGACGATCGCGGCATCGGCGTCGCGCCGCATCAGCGCATCGATCGCGCCGCTGATCTGCGCCTCGCATAGTCCGCCCATCTGGCTGACCAGCGAGCGCAGCTGACGAATATCGTCGTCGAACGACTTGACGGTGTGTGCGGTAATTTCAGCCACTGCGGTTCCTTACGATTGCTGGTATAGCTAATCGCAAAGCCAGTTTTGTGACAGTCCGGTTGCTATTTTGTGACAGTACGTTCCGACGCTGCGGCGTAGCTACTTCGGTTCGCCTCAGGCAGCGTAAACGACACGCGCGTTCCCTCGCCGGGGCGGCTGGCGATTTCGAGTTGACCGCGGTGACGTTCAACAATGTGCTTGACGATTGCCAGCCCTAGCCCGGTGCCACCGATCGAGCGCGAGCGCTTGGTGTCGACGCAGTAGAAGCGCTCGGTCAGCCGCGGCAGATGTTCGGGCGGAATGCCTTCGCCAATGTCGATGACGCTGACCTTGAGCATCGGATCGGCGCGGCTGCCGACCGCCGGCAGCCTTTCAACCTTGACCTGCACCGGCGTTCCCGAACGGCCGTACTTCAGCGCGTTCGAGATCAGATTGTGCAGCACCTGCAAGATCTGATCGCGGTCGGCGATGACCTGCGGCAACTTGATGTCGCGCTCGCCGGTATCGACCTGCAACTGGCGCCGGTCGTGCTCGAGTCGCATCGCCAGCGTCTTGCCGACATCAGCGATCAGCGGCGGCAAGTCGAGCGCGGTTTGCGGCCGGACGTATTTGTCGAGCTCGATCCGGCTCAGCGACAGCAGATCGTCGATCAGCCGCGACATTCGCGCTGCCTCACGCGCCATGATCTCCAGGAAGCGATGCCGTGCCGGCTCGTCATCGGCAGCGGGTCCCTGTAGCGTCTCGATAAACCCGGTCAGCGTTGCCAGTGGTGTTCGCAGCTCGTGGCTGGCGTTAGCGACGAAATCGACGCGCATCCGCTCGGTCAGCCGGGTTTGCGTGATATCGTCGAAGGTCAGCAGCGTTCGCCGCCCGGTCGGCGCGCTGCGGCCCGGCCCGACATCGACGACGCGCGCGCGGTAGGCACCGTTGGCATTGCCCAGCCCGGTGACCTCACGCTCGACTGGCCCGCCGTCGTTCAGCACTGCCTGCAGCGCGTCGAGGATAACCGGATGGCGTAATACCAGCCGCAAGTCTTCGCTGACGATACGTTCTCCGAACAGTTCGCGCGCCAGCCCGTTCACGGCAATGATCCGGAAGTCGCCATCGACGATCAGCGCCGGGTCGGCGAACGCGTCTATGCCAACGCGGTCGTGGCCGTCGCTGAGTGTACCGGTTGCGTTGCCCGAGGCGCTGCCACTGCCAGCGCTTGTCGAAACGTCGCTGCTCGCCGGGCCGCCACTAAAGTGCCGTGACCACAGACTTGGCCGGGGCTCGGCCGACCGCCAGAACGGGACGTTCATCGATTCGACGCTGCGCTTTCGGATCAGGACGACCAGGTAACGCGCGAGTGTTACAGGCGTAATCACTTTAACTCTGGCCGGTAGCGTACAGATCGGCTTCGGCGGCACTCGCAGATTTGTAAGCGGCACGGCACGGCGACGTCAGCCGCCCCGAAGCTCGAAGGTAGCGCCAATAAGCTGATCGAAGTGGTCGATCACCGCGTCAGCCCCAAGCTCTGCTACCGGGCTATCGGCAAAGCCGAAGCTGACGGCGATGACGGGAATGCTTGCAGCCCGCGCGGTGGCGATGTCGACGGAGGTATCGCCGACGAACACCGAGTCTGCAGGATCACCGCCGACAGCGGCGATGGCGGCGAGCAGCGGGGCCGGGTCGGGCTTACGCACCGGCAGGCTGTCGCCGCCGACATTCGCCGCGAAGCGGTCGTTCCATCCCAGCGCCGCGATCAGGGCCCGGCTAAGCACCACGGGCTTATTGGTGCAGATTGCCAGCCGCACTCCAGCGGCGGCAAGTGCGTCGAGCATCGACGTGGCACCCGGATACGGGCGCGATCCATCAGCGACGTGCCTGCTGTAGTAATCGAGGAACAATGGGAGCGCCTGCGCTATCTCCGCCTCGCTGCCACCGCCGCTCAGCGCCAGCCCGCGCTCGATCAGCACGCGCGCGCCGTGCCCGACGAGGTGGCGCACGGTCGCGGCGTCGACCGCCGGGCGTCCCATCGCGACGAGGCTGTGATTGAGCGAAGCGGTCAGGTCGAAGCTGGTATCGACAAGTGTCCCGTCGAGGTCGAAGACTATCGTCCCAGGCAGGGTGGCGGTTCCGCGCGATTGCGCTCTCGCAAGCAAGCTGGGTAGCGGCTGGGATAGCAGGTCTGACATAGCGCGGTCGTCGCCGGAACGTCTGGAAAAGGCAAGACCGGTGTGGCAGTGCCGCCGCATGACAATCGTTGACCTCGCCGCCCCTGCCCCGCTGCCTGCGGAGCTGCCCAGCGTGGCAGCAGACATTGAGCTGTCGCACAGACCGGTCGCCGCGGTGGTCCTTGCCGCCGGGCGCGGCACACGGATGAAGTCCGACCTGCACAAAGTCCTGCACCCGCTCGCGGGCCGTCCGATGCTGCTGCACCTGATGGCGTCGGTTGCCGAGCTGCAGCCCGCGCAGACCGTCATCGTCGTCGGTGCCCAGCGCGAGCAGGTCGAGGCGGCAGTCGAAGGCACCGGAGCCGCCGTCGTTGTTCAGGAGCCGCAGCTCGGCACCGGACATGCGGTACAGCAGGCACAGGCGGCGCTCGCGGGCTTCGACGGGGCGGTGCTGGTGCTCTACGGCGACGTGCCGCTGGTTGAGAGCGCGACACTGGAGCGTATGCTCGCGGCGCTTGACGAGCACACCGCCGTCGTCGTGCTCGGCTTCCGCCCCGCCGACCCCGGCCACTATGGCCGCGTCATCGCCGACGCCGCCGGGCGGATCATCCTTATGGTCGAGTATAAGGATGCCGACGAGGCCGAGCGCGCGGTGACGCTGTGCAACTCGGGCATGGTGGCGGTGCGGTCGCGCGATTTGTGGCCGCTGCTGGCTCGTGTCGATAATATCAACGCCGCGGGCGAATACTATCTCGTCGATGTGGCGACGATGGCCGCCGCCGACGGACTTGGCGCGCGCGTTATCGAGACCGATCCGGCCGAAGTCGCCGGCGTCAATTCGCGCGCCGAACTCGCGGCGGTCGAGAGCGCGTGGCAGGACCGGCGGCGTGCCGCGATGATGACGGCGGGCGTCACCCTGCTCGACCCGGCGACGACGTACTTCGCCTATGACACCGCAATCGCCCGCGACGTGACCATCGAGCCGGGCGTATTTTTCGGCCCCGGCGTACGCGTCGGCGAGGGCAGCGTCATCCACGCTTTCAGCCACATCGAGGGCGCGACCATCGGTGCGAACGTCGAAGTCGGGCCGTTCGCGCGGCTGCGCCCCGGTGCCGATCTCGGCGACGGATCGAAGGTCGGCAATTTCGTCGAGGTCAAGAACGCGCAGCTTGGTGCAGGCGCAAAAGCCAGCCACCTGAGCTACCTCGGCGATGCGGACGTCGGCGCGGGCGCGAATATCGGTGCGGGCACGATCACCTGCAACTACGATGGCTTCCTGAAATACCGCACCGCCATCGGGGCGGGCGTGTTCATCGGCTCGAACAGTGCGCTCGTCGCGCCCGTCAGCATCGGCGCGGGTGCGATCGTTGCTGCAGGCAGCGTCGTCACCGCCGATGTCAGCGCCGACGCGCTGGTGCTGGTGCGCCCGC
>CAXTTR010000227.1:0-5284 GCA_964247215.1 uncultured Sphingomonadaceae bacterium | reverse complement strand
AACAGCTGCATCACAGCGTCACCTTGCCGAGCAGCGCCGCCCGGCTCGGGGCCGGACGATGGGTCAGCAGCAGGTCGGCAAACGACTGGTAGTTGGTCGGCCCGAACGAGCCGAGCTCGATATTGCGCCCGGTGGCCGGGTCGAACAGCGTCAGCGCGCCGTCGGCAAACAGCGTCAGCCGGAACGGTGCCGCCGCGCTGACGCCGCGCAGCTTGCGGTCGCGCGCCATGCCGCGCAGCACGCCGCGGATGAAGCCGTTGTTGACGCCGTGCGGCAGCACCGCGGCGACCGTCCCGCGGCCGGTGTCGTCGATGACCAGCGCCCCGTCGGTGCGGTCGGTGAAGCGCAGTTCGCGGACCTCGACCGCCGCGACGTGATGCGCGGCGCGCGCCGCGGTCGCGGTCGGAACCGGCGGCAGCACGCCGAGCCGGATGCTCGCCGCCAGCGCGATCGTCAGCGTGATCATCAAGCCCGCGCCGATCAGCGGCAGCTTGGGGAATGGCTGCGTGCCGAAGTCGCTCATGCGGCGACCTTCCCGCCGTGGGCGAACACCGATGTGGCGACGGGCTCGGCATTCGTTTCCGAGATGACGGCGCGCTGTCCGGGGACCGCGGCCGCGAGCGCCGAAGCCAGCGTCCGTGCGACCATTTGCGGGTCGGCGACGCCGCGCAGCATCGGCTCGGGCGAGCTCAGCCGCCACGGGCGGACATTCGGCCACAGGTGGATGTAGCCAAGGCGTGTCTTCGCGCAGGTCAGCGGGAGGTCGCCCGAGCCGTCGGCGTGGACCTGCAACCCGGCCGCCGCGATCTGCGTGAAGGGTACGTTGACGCACTTGGGCAAGGCTACCCCGAAGCGCAACACGACACGGCGCGAGGTGATCGTGTAGATCGTCGCACGCGCCGTCAGCCAGCCGAACAGCGTGAGCAGCCCGACCGCCGCCGCGCCGACCCCGAGCGTTATGCCGATGCTCCGCAGCGACTGGCCACGCGTCGCATGACCGCTCGCGACGTTGAGCAGCGTCCACAGGATCAGCACGGCGAAGTACCCGGCGACGAGATGCGTGTGGAAAACCCGCCGGGCGAGCGGCCGCCACGACGGCGAACCCTGCCAGACGATGTGCTCGCCCGCCGGTAGATGCCCCGGCAGGCCGCGCACCGGCTCCGAACTATATTCGCTCATATGAAAGGCTCCATGCGCGAGCGCTTGGCGTAGAGATAACCGCCGCCGAAATAGCCGATCACCTTCTCCTCCTCGAGCCGGGTGATCTGGCGGTCGCTGGCGAGCCTGGGGGCGTCGGCAAACTGGTCGGAGCGGATCGCATCGACGCGGATCGTGCCGCGCCCCTTGTTGATCTGGCTCATCGCCATCGGCACGGTGACGATGCGGCCGGCGCTGCTGCCGCTGAGCAGCCGGACGTCGAGATAGCGGATCAGCTTTTCCGACTGGTCGACCCAGACGCTGCTGCAGACGCCAGCCATGCGGTCGTCGCAGCCGAATACCGCCATGCCGACCGGGTTCCGGTCCTCGCGGGCGACGTGGTAGTCGTGCGCATGTTCGATCGGCACGATCTTGGGCTCGCCCTCGACCGTCATGTCGGGAACGTCGAGGCGGTTGCACCACGAGGCCGGGCCGACGCCGTCGAGCAGCGGGTTGCCGGTCGGCTCGATCGGTGCGCCCGCATAGGGCGACACGCGCTGTGCATGCGGGTTGGGCGGTTCGTTGTCGCGCGGTCCGGGCTTATAAACGGTGCCGAGACCGTGCGGGAGGATGAAGGCCTTGTCGCGCGGGCGGAAGATGCTCGAATGCCCGACGTGGCCGCTGTCGTCCTCCATCGGATAGCCTTCGCGATGGTCCTCGCGGCGCAGGTAAACGACCAGCCCGGCGAAGAACAGGAAGAATGCCCATAGCGCCAGCTCGGCGTAGTCGACATGGCCGAAGAGCATGACGTTCATGGGCAATCCCCTCAGGCAGGCCGTCCGGCAAGGCCGGACACCGGGTTGACTTCAGTCTCGGCACGACGGGCAAGCGGGCCGATTGCCGCAAGCGTCGCGAACAGCAGCACGATTTCGAGGCAGTAGAGCGAGCTGTACGCCGCCTTCGGACCCGACAGCGCCGAGCCAAGGTCGCCGCGTGCCGCGAGCACGGTGACGAAGTCGCGGACACCGCCCGCGACGGCGATGGCGACGCCGGCGCACGAGGCCTGCACCGCGCCCCACGCGCCGATCGCCAGCCCAGAAATGCCGTTTCCAGACTTGCTGCCGGTCGCTAGCGCCATCGCGGCGATCAGCGTGCCGACCGCGAACAGCCCGCCGCCGAAGCCGATGCCGACGACGCCGAGGCTGAGCAGCCACGGTGCATCGAGCGGCCCGGCGAGCGCCACCGCGGCGAAAGCGATCAGCCCGGGCACGACGCCGTAGCCCGCCAGCCGGTTCGCGTCATAGCCGCGACCGAGCAGCTTCGCGGCGAGCCCAAGCCCGATCAGCGTGCCGAAGCTCCACGATGCGGTCAGCGCGGTCGTCGCGCCGACCGACATGCCGAGCACCTCGCCGCCATAGGGCTCGAGTAGAACGTCCTGCATATTGAAGGCCGCCGCGCCTAGCCCGACGGCGACGAGCAGGCGGCGGGTTCGCGGTGCGGCGACGAACTCGCGCCACGCCTCGGCAAATGCGGGTGCTTCGCCGACCGCATCGACACGCGTCGCGGCGGGGTTGCGCGCCTCCTGCTTCCACAACGCGAACAGGTTGACGATCATCGTCAACGCGCCCGCGCCCTGGACGACCTTGACCAGCTTCAAGGCGCTGAAATCGTGGAGCAACGCGCCGATCACCAGCCCTGAGATCAGCATACCGGCCAGCAGCATGACGTACATCAGCGCGACCACCCGCGCGCGGCTGCCTTCTGGCGCGAGATCGGTCGCCAGCGCGAGCCCGGCGGTCTGCACGGTGTGCATGCCGGCACCGGTCATCAGGAACGCCAGCCCGGCGCCGATCAGGCCGACGGTCGGTGAGCCGGTGGTATCGCCCGACATGATTAGCAACGCAAACGGCATGATCGCAAAGCCGCCGAACTGCAGCAGCGTGCCGAACCAGATATACGGCACCCGCTTCCAGCCCAGGATCGAGCGGTGGTTGTCCGACTTGTGCCCGATCAGCGCGCGCAGCGGCGCGAACACCAGTGGCAGCGATACCATCGAGGCAACCAGCCACGAGGCGACGTGGAGTTCGACGATCATGACGCGGTTCAGGGTGCCGACGAGCATTACGGCCGCCATGCCGACGGTGACCTGGAACAGCGACAGCCGGAACAGCCGCTTCAACGGCAGCTCGGTCGTCGCCGCATCGGCGAACGGCAGGAAGTCAGTGCCGAGCCGCGCCCAGAAGCGCGTCGACGCTTTGCTGGCGACGACATCGCCTGCTTCGCGGTGAGCGACGGCTGAAGCGACGCTCACTGCCGCACCAGTTCGAGCGCCTGGCTCTTGTAAAAGCCGCCCGAAATGCGCTGGCAGCGCGGCTGGTTCCAGCCGGGCAGCGTCATGCCAAGCGCCCGCCCCAGCGCGTTCTCGCTAGCCGGGATGATCGCCGGAGCGCGGTCGCTGCGCGGCAGCAGCGTGCCGACCGCGTGCATCAGGGTCAGCGCCGGGGTGCGCGGCGCGAATGTGAACGCCACTGACCGCCGCGTCCGCCGGGCGAGTGCGGCGACGGTCGCGACAATGTCGGCCTGCGGATAGTGGATCAGCGAGTCCATCGCGACGACGTGATCGAACTCACCCAACCCAGGTGCGAGCATGTCGCCGACGCGCCAGTCGATCGTGCCGCTAGCGCCGCCGCTGCCGAGATCAAGCGCGGCGCGCTCGCGGGCGAGCGCGACAAGGTTCGCCGAGATATCGATCGCCGTGACCTGCGCGCCGCGGGAAGCGGCGGCGACCGCGAGCGCGCCGGTGCCGCAGCCGGCGTCGAGCAGGCGCAGTCCGGTCATGTCGGCGGGCAGCCAGTCGAGCAGCAGCGCGCGCATCGCATCGCGTCCGGCGCGGACGGTGGCGCGAATGCGGCTGACCGGCGCGTCCGAGGTTAGCGCCGTCCACGCATCGAGCGCCGTCCGGTCGAAATACGTCTCGAGGCGGCCGCGATACCGGTCCCACGACGGCACGAGGCTATCGGGCAGCGCCGGGCGGATCGGGCTGGTCATGGCGGGGCTGATCGCGGCGGCGCGGATCGAGGCTGGCACCATCACTCGAACCCCAGAAATTCGAAGATGTCGCGGTCTTTCATCGGCATTGCGTCGAGCGCCTCGGTGCCGGCGTACAGCGTCGCGGCGAGCCGCATATACTCGGCCTTGACCGCGTCGAGCTCGGGCGTCGAGTCCATCTCGAATACCGTGCACTTCTTGAGGCGGCTGCGGCGGATCGCGTCGAGGTCGGGGAAGTGCGCCAGCCGCTTGAGCCCGGTCGCGGCGTTGAAGCGGTCGATCTCGTCGGTTGCGGCCGAACGGTTGGCGATCACGCCCGCCATCCGCACCTCGTAGTTCTTCGCCTTCGCCTTGATCGCGGCGACAATGCGGTTCATCGCGAAAATCGAGTCGAAATCGTTCGCGGCGACGACGACGGCGCGCTCGGCGTGCTGGAGCGGGGCCGCGAAGCCGCCGCAGACGACATCGCCGAGCACGTCGAAGATGACGACGTCGGTGTCCTCGAGCAGATGGTGCTGCTTGAGCAGCTTGACCGTCTGGCCGACGACATAGCCGCCGCAGCCGGTTCCGGCAGGAGGTCCGCCCGCTTCGATGCACATGACACCGTTGAAGCCCTCGAAGCAGTAATCCTCGGGACGCAGCTCCTCGGCGTGGAAGTCGACGGTTTCGAGGATGTCGATCACCGTCGGCATCAGCTTCTTGGTCAGCGTAAAGGTCGAATCGTGCTTGGGGTCACAGCCGATCTGCAGCACGCGCTTGCCCATCAGCGACAGCGCCGCCGACAGGTTCGAGCTCGTCGTCGACTTGCCGATACCGCCCTTGCCGTACACCGCGAAAACCTTCGCCGAGCCGATCTTGTCGGCCGGGTCGAGCTGGACCTGCACCGAGCCGTCGCCGTCGAGGCGCAGCGCCTTGGCCAGGGGCTTTGAAAGGGCAGGACGGTCGAGATCGAGCACGGTCATGACTTGTTCCTCACGCGGCTACGGCGGGCATGACGCCCTCGAGCCGGTCTTCGAGATCGTCGCTGGCGTCCCGCAGCGCGGCGAGCGTCGCTGCGTCGGGGTTCCAGAAGTTCCGGTCGTTGGCCTCGAGCAGGCGG
>CAXTTR010000226.1:0-5295 GCA_964247215.1 uncultured Sphingomonadaceae bacterium | reverse complement strand
CACTACGGTTGACCAGCTGCGCGCTGCGATACGGCAGCGGTGTGCGACACCACATAGTTTTGCATTGGTGATGCCGCTGCGGTATCGCTGTTCATATGAAACTGAGCCACCTACGCGACATCATCGCGGTTTCCGAGCACGGCAGTCTGCGCGCGGCGGGACGCCATCTCGGCATCGCGCAGCCGGCGATCACCCGCAGCATTCGCGACATCGAGCACGAACTCGGCGTGCCGCTGTTCGAGCGCCATACGAAAGGCGTCCGGCTGACACCGATGGGCGAGGTCTTCGTCCGTCGCGCGACGACGATCGACTCCGAGCTGCGGCGGGCACGAGAGGAGATCGATCAGCTTAAGGGCCGTGCCATTGGCCAGGTAACGGTAGCGCTGTCGACCGCCTCGAGCCTTGCATTGCTGCCGCGCATCGTCGCGGATTTCCGCCGCCGCTACCCCGACGCGCTGCTCAAAATCTCCGAAAGCTTTTTTCATGCAGCGGAGCCGGAGATCCTCGATGGCCGCATCGACTTCTACGTTGGCCCGCTCGACATTGCCGCTTCGGCATCGAAGTTTGCCGTCGAGAAACTTTACGACAACAGCCGGCTGGTGGTTGGCCGTCGTGGGCATCCGCTAAGCGGGGCGACATCGCTCGCTGACCTCGCCGACGCGTACTGGGTGAGTCCGACGCTGTCGACGCGCAACAGCGAGGAGGCGATGACCTACAGTGACATCGACTTGGACGATGTCTTCGAGCGTGTCGGGCTACCGCGGCCCAAGGTCGTGATCCATGCGCGGTCAGCGCTGGTGGTCATGCTGGCGATTGCCGAATCGGACTTGCTGACCGTGTTACCGCATCAATGGCTCGAGCATCCGGCGACCAGCGACCGGATCATGGCATTCTCGGCATTGCCGCCGTTGCCAGCCCCGGCAATTTGCATCGCGCGGCGGATCGACGTGCCGCTGACGCCGATGGCAGAGTATTTGTACGACCTCGTCGGCCGTGCCGCTGCCAACTACCTCAACCCGCCAACGCCATTTGCGGCACCGCGGCGTGCTGCCCGGTAACCTGCGCAAAGATGCCGGTGCGCCACGCATCGCCGCGCCAGGCGACGTGCTGGTCGGGGCGGATCAAAGCCATCGCGGCACCGTACAGCTCGCGCAGGCCAAGCTCGCGCAGGTGGACTACGGCTAGCGGCGCGCCGGCGCGCCTTGCTTCAGCTTCAGCCGCAATGCTGCTCGCGGTATCGTCGAACATCAGCAGTGTGAAGCCTTGGCCGAAGCAGTCGTAGAGCGAGCGGCCGTCAGCGAGCCAGCGATGCGGGGCAAGGCAGCCGGGAATGGCCGAAGGCACATAGTCGCGTGACCGGGTCCACGACGCCACCGTCCCATCGTCGACGACGATCGGCGAGGTGGCATAGCAGTAGCCTAGGATAACGCCGAGCGCGAAGAACTCCGCGGCTTTGTGCTCGAGGATAAAAGCGCCCGCCTCGGCCCGTGCCGCCGCGCCTTCGGGCGTGTCGTCGGCGAGCCCGGCGCGCATCAGCGTCGACGGGATCAGCGCATGATTGGCTTCGGCTTCGTCCATGACATAATTGTGGAGGAACCGCCGCTCGGCCTCGTAGCTGTCGAGCAGCTGCGGGCCGCCCCAGCCGTCGAGCACGGCCGCAATCTTCCAGCCGAGGTCGACCCCGTCGGCAACGCCCATGTTCATGCCGAAACCGCCGAACGGGGGATGCAGGTGGCAGGCATCGCCGATCAGGAAGACGCGCCCAGCGCTGTAGCGGTCGGCAAGCAAGCGGCTGGCGACCCACTCGTCCGAGCTCAAGATTTTGTAGGGCAGATCGATGCCGGTCGATTGCCGGATAAGTGCAAGCACCGTTTCGGGCGAATAGCTGACGCCCTTGGGCACGCCGGTCGGCATGAAATACCACAGGTCGGGCGTGTCCATCGGACCGATCAGGCTCGGCGCTTCGCTGTTGAGCTGCCAGTACATGATACCGGGGCCATGAGCGTGCGCCTCGGCCAGCCCCGGCGCACTGAAGATCGTGTTGTAGTTGCGCGACAGCCCGTAGCGGCCCTCCATCTTCGCGCCGATCTGATCGCGAACCAGGCTGCGCGCGCCGTCGGCGCCGACGAGGTAATCAACGGTGAGCATCTGCTCCTCGCCCGAGACATGATCGAGCGTACGGACAGTGACTTCGCTGGCGGTCTGCTCGAAGCCGAGGAACTCCTGGCCGTAGCGGACCTCGACGCCCGGCAGCGATGTCGCATGGGCGTGCAGTACCGCTTCGAGCTTATACTGCGGAATCCACTGCGAGTGTTCCGAATAGCGCTCGTCGCGCGCCGGTGCGCAGAACAGCGTGTTCTCAAACCTGGCGATCAGCGGGCCGGCGAGACTCGTGACGAACAGCACGTTCGACGGATAATCGACCCCGAACGGCGAAGCTTCGGCAAGCTTGCCGGCAATGCCCCACCGGCGCAGGTGCTCGCGGGTGCGGACATTGGTGGTCTTGGCGCGAGGCGCATAGCCGGCGCGGGCCTGGCGTTCGAGCACGACACAGGCGATCCCCCGTGTGCCCAACTCGATCGCCAGCGCCAGCCCGGCCGGGCCACTGCCGATGATCGCTACGCGTGCTCGATCTGCCGGCACTTATCACTCCCGTTTTGCGCTACCTAGGCCCGGTCCGGCAGAGATGCAGGATGGCAGATGTCGGTGAGCGATACAGCCGAAGCATCGCGGGTAGATATTTGCTTCCTATTAGCGGCACCGGTAACGTCCTAGATACTTGTCTGGCGCTTATCCTGTTGGGGTCTTGATGAAACTTGTTCGCTTCCTGGTTGACGGCACAGCGCACGTCGGGCTCATCAGGCACGATGGCATCGTTGACGTGGTCAGGCATTTGCCTCAATTTCCGACAATGGTAGCGGTCATTGCTGCGGGCCGGGATGGATTGGCACAGATCGCCGCAATTGATGCGGCTGCACCGGTCATGGCGCTTGCCGGCGCGCACCTGTTGGCACCCGTCGAGCGCCCGGGCAAGTACCTTGCCATCGGCATGAATTACAGCAAACACCTCGAAGAGGCCGACAAGCTCGGCGTCGCGCGGTCGAAATATCAGACGTGGTTCAACAAGCAGACCACCTGCCTTACCGGTCCGTACGATGAAATTGATCCCGGGGTGACCGAGAAGCTTGATTATGAATGCGAACTGGGATTGGTCATTGGCACCGCCGCCAAACACGTCAAAGCCAGCGATGCACTCGCGCACGTCTTCGGCTATTTCGTCGCTAATGATGTTTCGGCACGCGACTGGCAGTTTCACACGCCGACGTTCACGATGGGCAAGTCGTTCGATACGCACGGGCCGATCGGGCCGTGGATCGTCACCGCCGACGAAGTTGCCGATCCGCAGGCGCTCGACCTGCGCACCTTCGTCAACGGCGAACTTCGCCAGTCAAGTAACACCGGGCTGATGATCAACCGGATCGACGCGCAGATCGAATATCTGTCGACCGCCTTCACGCTCGAGCCCGGTGACCTGATCGCCACCGGCACCCCCGAAGGTGTCGGCGTCGGTATGGAGCCGCCGGTGTTCCTGAGGGCGGGCGACGTGGTCCGCTGCGAGATCGACGGTATCGGCGCGATCGAGAACAAGGTGAAAGGATAAGGCCATGGCAGTTACCGGCGTCATTTCGTTCGCGCTGGAAGTGCCCGACATCAAGACGGGCGTGCGCTTCTACACCGACGCCGGCCTCGTCGCCGATGTCGAGGGCGAGATCGCACGGCTACGCTGCGCCGGTCAGGACCGCGATTCGATCGTGTTGTTGGGCGGAGCCGCGAAGAAGCGGCTGCATCACATCGCGTTGCGGGTCGACAGCATGTCGGGCATGGCGGACGCGGTCGTTGCCGCCGGCGGTGACATTGCAGCTGCCCCTGCCGGTTTCGGTGATCACGGTCTATGGGTCGCCGATCCGCATGGGATGCTGATCCATTTAGTCGAGCACGCTGGCGATGCTGCGATGGAAGCGCTGCCGCCGTTCGAGATCAACGCGCCGGGGCGGCTGATCCGCAAATCGCGCTCGGCGATGCTGCCGGGCAGCGCCTATTCGCCAGTAGCGCCGCGACGCCTCGGGCATGTCCTCGTCTTTACTCCCGACGTGCTCGCCAGCGTCGCCTTCATGACCGATGGCCTCGGCATGGGCCTCGCGGACCGGGCGCAGGACATCATTGCCTTCTGCTGTGCGCGCAAGGATAGCGACCACCACGTCGTCGCCTTTGCCAAGTCGCCCGGCGTCGGTTTCCACCACGGCAGCTTCATGGTCGCCGACCCTGATGAGGTCGGCCGCGGCGGGCGCGCGCTGCTGGCAAAGATCGGCCTCGGCGACTGGGGCTTCGGCCGCCACACCATCGGCTCGAACTTCTTCCACTATATCCAAGACCCGTGGGGCAGCTGGTTCGAATATTATTCGGACATGGACCATATCGAGGACCACAGCCTGTGGACCCCGACTAATTATGCCATGGCCGACAGCCTCGCCAATTGGGGACCGCCGGTGCCGAAGGACTTCGTTCATAATTACGAGGTCGACGCCGCCGGGTTCAACCGAGACGCACTGGCGGCTTAGCATTCAAGGGCATTGCTCGCGCCAGCCAGTCACCCTGAACTGGCGCATTATTAGTTTACACAGTGATCTCGCGCATCGTTACCGAGGAGACGGGATATGGCAATTCATCTGAAAACCGGCGGCAATGCCGAGACCAAGGTCGCCGCCGACCGCAAGGTCCGCGACACGGTCGAGGGCATCTTGGCCGACATCGAGGCACGCGGCGACGTTGCGGTCCGCGAGCTGAGCATCAAGTTCGACGGCTGGGAGCGCGACGACTACCGGCTGAGCGCGGCCGAGATCCAGGGCTGTATCGACCAGCTGACCGGGCAGGACCTGAAGGACATTGAATTCGCTCAGACACAGGTACGCAATTTCGCGCAACACCAGCGGAATAGCATGCAGAACGTCGAGGTCGAGACGCTGCCCGGCGTCGTGCTCGGTCATACGCATATCCCGGTCAACGCGGCAGGCTGCTACGTGCCCGGCGGCAAGTATCCGCTGCTGGCGTCGGCGCATATGAGCGTGATTACCGCCAAGGTCGCGGGTGTGCCGCGCGTCGTCACCTGCGCACCGCCGTTCCATGGGCGGCCCGCGCCGGCGATCGTCGCGGCGCAGCACATGGCGGGAGCGGACGAGATCTGGTGCTTGGGCGGCATCCAGGCGGTGGGCGCGATGGCGATCGGCACGGCGAGCA
>CAXTTR010000225.1:0-5310 GCA_964247215.1 uncultured Sphingomonadaceae bacterium | reverse complement strand
ACTGGTTCCTGCTGGCATCGGACGCGCAGATGCCAAGCTGGCACCAGGCCGAGCCGGAAGCGCTGCCCGAGTTCTCCACCATCGTGCTGCGCTCCTCCGTCACCGAGGTGCGCCCGGGCTATGGCCGCAACGTGCTCGAGAACGAGGCGCTGCCGGCCTACCTGCCCAAGCGCCGCTGGTTCGCCTCCAAGACGGAGAAGCTGACGGGCGTGCGCATGGCCTACTTCGCGCTGATCAACGACCCGCCGGACGCCGTCTTCATGACCGAGGTCGAGGTCAGCCTCGGCGACCGCAAGGAACGCTACGCCTTGCCGATGGGCGTCGTGTGGGAGGACGAGGCGATAGGCAACCTGCCCATGCAGCTGGCCCTGGCGCGGGTCCGGCTGGGGCCACGCGTGGGCTATCTCACGGACGCCTTCGCCATCGACGCCTTCACCCGCGCCGTGCTGCGCAGCATGCGCGAGAGCCGGGTGGTCGAGATCGAGGAGGGCCGGCTGGAGTTCCGTCCCACGTCGCTGATGGCGGGGCTGCAGCTGGCGGACGACGCCGAAATCCGCCGCCTTTCGGCCGAGCAGTCCAACTCGTCGCTGATCGTGGGCGACACCTTGGTGATGAAGGTGGTGCGCCGCGTGACCGCCGGCATCCACCCGGAGGGCGAGATCACCCGCTTCCTGACCGAGCACGGCTTCGGCAACACGGCGCCGCTGTTCGGCGAGGTGGTGCGGGTCGACACGCAGGGAACGCCGCACACGATCGGCATCATCCAGGGCTTCGTGCGCAACCAGGGCGACGGCTGGGGCTGGACGCTCGACCTGCTGGAACGCACGGTCGCCGAGATCGCAACGACGGACAGCGAGGAGGCCGCCGACGACTTCGCCGGCTACGACGTGTTCGCCGCGGCGATCGGGCGGCGGCTGGCCGAGGTCGCGCGCAGCACGGCGAAACTGCGCTTCGGCGTCGTCCATCGCTATTCGAGCCACGATTACATGCTGCGCTATTGGCTGCTCGGCAGCGGCATCGATCCGTCGACCGAAGTCGAGATCGTCACCGTGTCGCCGCCGTTCGCCGCTGACGCGCTGGCCAGCGGCGAGGTCGACGGCATCTGCGTCGGCGAGCCGTGGAACAGCGTCGCGGTCGAGCGCGGTGTCGGCGTCATCGTCGCCGTCACCGCGCAGATCTGGCGGCGCGGCGTCGAGAAGGTGCTGGCGCTGCGCAGCGAGCGCATGGCGACTGAACCTGACCTCGTCGCGCGGCTGATCCGCGCGCTGTACCGGGCGGGTGTGGCGTTCGTCGACCCGGGCCGCCGGGACGCGATCGCGGCCATCCTCGCCCGCCGCGACTATCTCGACGGCTCGGCCGAGCTGATCGCGCGCGCCATCTCCGACCGCATACGCTTCGCGCGCGGGGCCGAGCCGGTGCACATTCCCGACTTCATGTTCCAGCACCGCGAGGCGGCAAACTTCCCGTGGGTCAGCCAGGCAGCGTGGCTGTACGCGCAGATGTGCCTTGCCGGGCACCTTGCGCCCAACCCGCTAACCTATGCCGCGGCGCAAGGGGTTTTCCGGCCCGACATCTACCGCGCCGCGCTGCGCCCGCTCGGCGTGCCCCTGCCGGGGGCGAGTTCGAAGCTCGAAGGCGGCATCGCCAGCCCGCTCGCGGTTGGCACGACGCAGGGGCGGCTGATCCTCGGGGCAGACTCGTTCTTCGATGCGCGCAGTTTCGATCCGGATAGGCTTGGCGAGTATCTGATGACCTTCGCACCGTAGTTGTGCTGCACTGCAAAATAAAGCTTGCGCCCGCGCCGAATCGGGTTCAGCTTCATTCCATCGCCAGCCGCTGCAACGAAGCAGCCCTGGCGCCACCAACTTGGGCACAGCCGCCGTCCGATTCCGCAATGCGTGGGGTCGCGACGGCTTTTTGCGTTTGCGAAAGGGGCCGGAACGATGTCGACAATGGACTTGACCGCGGATGGAGCGCTCGCGCCGCCTGACGTTGTCGCCGGCTCCAGCTTCTGGGCCGCCGGACACCGCCCGACATTGATCGCGGCATTCCTGTATTTCGACGTCGCCTTCATGGTCTGGGTGCTGCTCGGACCGCTCGCGCCGATCATCAGCAAGGACCTGCACCTCAGCCCGGCGCAAAAGGGCCTGATGGTCGCGGTGCCGACGCTGGCGGGCGCGATCCTGCGCCTGGTGTACGGCGTCTGCGTCGACCGCATCGGGCCCAAGCGCACCGGCGCGATCGGGCAGGTAATCGTCATCACCGGGCTGCTCACCGCGTGGTTCTTCGGGGTCGACAGCTACAACGGCACACTTGCGGTCGGCGTCGTCCTCGGCTTTGCCGGGGCGAGCTTCGCCGCCGCGCTGCCGCTGGCATCGCGCTGGTATCCGGCCGAGCATCAGGGCAAGGCGATGGGCATCGCCGGCATGGGCAATTCGGGCACCGTGCTCGCGGCACTGTTCGCGCCGCTGCTGGCAAAGGCTTTCGGCTGGAACGCGGTGCTCGGGCTCGCGGCGATCCCGCTGACGATCGTGCTGGTGATCTATCTCGCCGCCGCCAAAGACGCCCCCGATCGCCCCGCGCCGAAGTCGCTGGCGGCCTATCTCGACGTGCTGCGGAGCGGCGATGCGTGGTGGTTCATGCTGTTCTACGGCGTTACCTTCGGCGGCTTCGTCGGACTGTCGTCGAGCCTGTCGATCTACTTCGTCGATCAGTTCGCGCTGAGCCCGGTGATCGCCGGATACTGCACCGCCGCCTGCGTCTTTGCGGGTTCACTGGTGCGCCCGGTCGGCGGCGCGGTCGCCGATCGCATCGGCGGGGTCAAGGCGCTCAGCTTTGTTTACGTGCTCGCCGCGGTGACGCTCGCCGTCATCGCCACCGCGCCGCACCCGCTCGGCCTTGCGCTGGCGCTGTTCCTGCTGGTGATGGCGACGCTCGGCTTCGGCAACGGCGCGGTGTTTCAGCTGGTCCCGCAGCGCTTCGGCCGCGAGATCGGCGTCATGACCGGGCTGGTCGGCTTCGGCGGCGGCGTCGGCGGCTTCTATCTCGCCTCGTCGCTCGGCGTCGCCAAGCAGCTCACCGGCAGCGCGTCGGCGGGCTTCCTGATCTTCGCCGCACTGGCGCTGATCGCTCTCGGCGGGCTGACCCTGGTCAAGGCGCGCTGGCGCGGCAGCTGGGGCATCCTTGCCGGAGGACGCATCTGATGCACGCCCGCCGTCCGCATCTCGTCGTCGTCGGCAACGGCATGGCCGGCTGCCGGGCAGTCGAGGAAATCCTCGCGCGTGACCCCGACCGCTACCGCGTCACGATCTTCGGGGCCGAGCCGCACGTCAACTACAACCGCATCATGCTGTCACCGCTGCTCGCCGGCGACAAGGCGTTCGACGACATCGTCATCAACGATGCCGCCTGGTACGCCGATAACGGTATCGAGCTGGTCGCGAGCGATCCGGTCGTCGCGGTCGACCGGTTGGCACGGACGGTGACGGCGCGCTCGGGGCGCGTCGCAGCTTACGACAAGCTGCTGCTCGCCACCGGCTCGGACCCGTTCATCATCCCGGTTCCCGGCCATGACCTGAGCGGCGTCGTCACCTTCCGCGACATGGACGATGTCGGCGCGATGCTGCGTGCCGCCGACGCCGGCGGGGCGGCGGTGGTCATCGGCGGCGGGCTGCTCGGGCTCGAAGCCGCGCATGGGCTGGCGCTGCGCGGCATGAAGGTGACCGTCATCCACCTGATGCCGACGCTGATGGAGCGTCAGCTCGACGAGGCCGCGGGCTGGCTGCTCAAGGCCGAGCTCGAACGCCGCGGCCAGACCATCCTGACCGGGGCCGACACCGCTGAAATCTACGGCCAGGGGCGTGTAGAGGGCGTGCGGCTTAAGGACGGCCGCGACATTCCCGCCAGCCTCGTCGTCATGGCGGTCGGCATCCGGCCCAACGTCAAGCTGGCGCGCGCCGCCGGGCTCGCCATCGGCCGCGGCATCCACGTCGACGATCACCTCGTCACGTCGGATGCCGACGTGCTCGCGGTTGGCGAGTGCGTCGAGCACAACGGGCTGGTCTATGGCCTCGTCGCGCCGCTGTGGGAGATGTGCCGGGCGCTCGCCGACGGGCTGGTCGCCGCGCCCAGCGGCTACACCGGCTCGGTGACCTCGACCAAGCTCAAGGTATCGGGCATCGACGTGTTCTCGGCGGGCGACTTCTCGGGCGGCGAAGGCGCGGAGGACATCGTGCTGCGCGACGCGGCGCGCGGTATCTACAAGCGCGTCGTCGTGCGCGGCGACAAGCTCGTCGGCGCGGTGCTCTACGGCGACACGGCCGACGGCAACTGGTATTTCGACCTGCTCAGGCGCGGCGAGGACGTCGGGCCGATCCGCGATGCGCTGATCTTCGGCCAGGCATTCGCCAGCGGGGGAGCGGCAGCCGCAAACCCTAACGCGGCAGTCGCAGCGATGGCGGACACCGCCGAAGTCTGCGGCTGCAACGGCGTCGCCAAGGGCAAGATCGTGGCCGCGATCGATGGTGGCGCGGTGACGCTCGACGCGGTGCGCGCCTGCACCAAGGCGTCGGCAAGCTGCGGCTCGTGCACCGGGCTGGTCGAGGGGCTGCTGGCGCTGACGCTCGGCGACGCCTTCGCGGGCGAGCGCAGCGCGCCGACGGTGTGCAAGTGCACCAGCTTCACGCACGAGGATGTCCGCCGTCTCATTCTCGAGAAGTCGCTGAAGGCGATCCCGGCGGTGATGCAGGCGCTGCACTGGTCGACCCCCGACGGCTGCGCCTCGTGCCGCCCGGCGCTCAATTATTACCTGTTGTGCGCGTGGCCGGGGGAGTTCGTCGACGACAACCAGTCGCGTTTCGTCAACGAGCGCATGCACGCCAATATTCAAAAAGATGGCACCTATTCGGTGGTGCCGCGGATGTGGGGCGGCGTCACCAACCCGCGCGAGCTGCGCGCCATCGCCGACGTCGCGGAGAAATATCACGCGCGCATGGTCAAGGTCACCGGCGGCCAGCGGCTCGACATCTTCGGCATCAGGAAGGAGGACCTTCCCGCCGTATGGGCCGATCTCAATGCCGCCGGGATGGTCAGCGGCCACGCCTACGCCAAGGCGCTGCGAACGGTGAAGACCTGCGTCGGCTCCGAATGGTGCCGCTTCGGCACGCAGGACTCGACCGGGCTCGGCATCAAGACCGAGCAGATGACGTGGGGCAGCTTCATGCCGCACAAGTTCAAGATCGCCGTCAGCGGCTGTCCGCGCAACTGCGCCGAGGCGAGCATCAAGGACTTCGGCGTGATCTGCGTCGACTC
>CAXTTR010000224.1:0-5321 GCA_964247215.1 uncultured Sphingomonadaceae bacterium | reverse complement strand
TATGCAGGGCAGGGGTGACGCTCCAGACGACATAATAGCCGACGAAACAGGCGAGGACGAAAACCGAGAGCTGGGGGATCAGGTGTTCCATGATGCCTTCCTTTGATCCTCCCCGTCTTCGGGGAGGGGGACCGCCTCTTGGCGGTGGAGGGGCGGGGCGACCGGGCGGACGCTGGCGAATTTTGCAAGCCGCTCCGCCGTCGCTAGAGGGTCGGCAAGCACCCGCGCCGCGGCGATCCGGCAGCAGCGAATACCGTGCGCTTTCAGCCAAGCATCACGGCGCTCATCTCGCTCAGGACGATTACCACAATCGTGGGCGTGTCCATCAACCTCGATATCCAAGCGCGCCGATGCGCAGTAAAAGTCTAGGACGTACTCACCGACGCCATGTTGGCGGCGAAACTTGATGCCGCCGGGCCGCAAGCGAAGCTGCTGCCACAGCATGACCTCTGGTAATGACATTTGCTTGCGCAGTTTGCGCGCGGTGAGAACGACAGCAGGAACGCCGGTCATACCGCGCCGCCCTTCAATCCCGCGATGCCCCTCCACCACGCCGAAGAGGCGCGGTCCCCCTCCCCGAAGGTGGGGAGGACCGAGAGGTGCGCTCGCCCGAGCGGGCCCAAAGCCCTCACGCTGCGATCAGGCGCGGTTGCGGCGCAGCACGGCCCATCTGCTGCGCGGCCTTCAGCCAGCAGCTGATCGCGTCGTAGGTATTGGCGAGCGCGTCCTGCGGTGCTTCCCCGTCGGAGCGGCAGCCGGGCAGTTCAGGGGCGACGCCGACGAAGCCGCCGCCGTCCGCCTCCGACAGCGGCATGATATCGATCTCGTAATCCAGTGCACTCATAGCAACCGCTCATGCACGACACGCCCGCCCTCGGTCAGCTTGACCCCGCGCACGATCTCGTCGTCCGCCGGCCACACCGGCGCGCTCGCGTCCTTGTCCCAGAACGCCGCGATCAGATTATACAGGTTGCGGGCATACAGCGCGCTTGCGTCCGCCGCCATTCGCGATGGCACATTGCGGTGGCCGATAATGCTTACCCCGTGGCGCACGACGATCTCGCCCGCAACCGCGCCCTCGACGTTGCCGCCGTTTTCAACCGCGAGGTCGACGATAACCGAGCCCGCTTTCATGCTCGCCACCTGCGCGTCCGAGACCAGCCGCGGTGCGGCGCGGCCGGGGATCAGCGCGGTGGTGATGACGATGTCCTGCTTGGCAATGTGGCTCGACACCAGCGCGGCTTGGGCGGACTTGTAGGCGTCCGATGTCTCGGTCGCGTAGCCGCCGCTGCCCTCGCCCTGGCCGTCGACGCCCTCGACGAAAATCGCTTTGGCCCCGAGGCTTTCGATCTGCTCCTTGGTCGCGGCGCGCACGTCGGTGGCGCTGACCAGCGCGCCCAAGCGCCGCGCGGTGGCGATCGCCTGCAGCCCCGCCACGCCGACGCCCATCACGAAGACACGCGCCGCCGAGATCGTGCCGGCGGCGGTCATCATCATCGGGAAAGCGCGGCCATAGCTCTCGGCGGCATCGATAACGGCCTTGTAGCCCGCAAGGTTCGATTGCGACGACAGCACGTCCATCGACTGCGCGCGGGTGATGCGCGGCATCAACTCCATCGCCAGCGCGGTCAGTCCAGCACCGGCATAGCCATCGGTGCGGGCGCGCTCGGTGAATGGCGAAAGGATGGCGACCAATGTCGCGTGCGGCGCGGCACCCGTTAGTGCAGCGGCTTCGGGGCCCTGGACAGCAAGAATGAGGTCAGATCCGGCGACAGTAGCGCCGTGATCGCCGACGCTGGCTCCAGCCTCGGAAAAGGCCGCGTCGCTGATGTTGGCTCCGGCACCAGCACCAGCTTCGACAGCGACAGCAGCACCGAGCGCGATCAGCTTCTTGACGGTCTCCGGCGTCGCAGCGACCCGGCGCTCGGCGTCGGCCGTCTCGCGCAAGACTGCGATGCGCATGCGAACGATCCCCCCGGAAACGGTGCTAGGCCAGAAATACCGCAAGCATTATCAGCAATACAGCGATGCCAATGATCGCCCATTTAAGCCAGCCTAGAAAACTGTCGTAGAAGCGCACATGCGTCTTTACCGCAGGGTCGCTCGTCTCGAGTTCCTCGGTAAATTCATTGGCCATCAGCGTTTCCCAACCCTCGCGACGTTCTTCATAGCAAAGCTAACGTGCGGGACAACCCCAAGGGGGCACGCCACCGTATACGCGTTGCGATGAGTTGCATTGCGGGCTCGAACTACTCTGCTGGCGTGAGACCGACCTGCGCCAGCGCCGAGGCCTGCCGCGCCGCCATGTCCGCCTCGGTAAAACCTTCGATCAGTTCATGAAACATCCGCGACCAGTTCAGTTCGGCCTGCAGATGGATGAACACGCCGCCCAGCCCGATCGCGGCGCGGTCCATGAAGACGAACTCCTTGGGTATTGTCACCGTGCCAAGCTCCTTGAGGCGCGTGTGGACCTTGGCGGCAGTGTCGCGGCCATATTCGCCGGGCTTGCCGGTGGCGTCGATCAGCCGGACGCGATCTTCGAGCAAGGGCCCGTATAGGAAAGTTGCCCAGATCAGCAGCGTCTGAATGATTTCCTTGCTGAGGTTCTTGAACCCCCAACGCTCGAACGCATCGACCGCTAGCGCTTCGTCGCCGCGCTCGATGGCGCGATAGAGGTCGACAACGCCGCCGATGAAGCGTGGCGGGAATACCCGCACACAACCGAAGTCGAGCAGGTTGATGTCGAAGCGCTCGGCCTCGACCGCGCCGTCGCGCACGGTGTAATTGCCGAGATGCGGGTCGCCGTGGATGATCCCCCATTTGTGCAGCGGGATGTACCACGCGCGGAACAGGTTCTCGGCGATACGGTTGCGGTCCTCAAGCGGCGCAGTTTTATAATTGAGCAGCGGCTGGCCATCGAGCCAGGTCATCGACAGCAGCCGCGACGTCGACAGCTCGGGCAGCACCTCGGGCAGGTGCACGTGCGGCACGTCGTCGAGCAGGATGTGATACAAAGCAGTGTGCTTCGCCTCGCGCGTGTAGTCGAGCTCCTCGCGCAGGCGGTCGGCCAGCTCATCGCGGATCTCGCCGGGGTCGATCGACTTGTCGAAGCTGCGATAAATGCGGAACATCAGGTCAAGCTGACCGAGGTCGGCCTCGACCGCGCTCGACATATCGGGGTATTGCAGCTTGACCGCGAGCCGCCGCCCGTCGAGCGACACCGCGCGGTGGACCTGTCCAAGCGATGCGGCGGCAACCGCCTCATGCTCGAAGCTGGCGTACTTCGACTCCCAATCGGGGCCGAGCTCGGTCTTCATGCGGCGGCGCACGAACGGCCAGCCCATCGCCGGCGCGTTCGATTGCAGCTGCGCCAATTCGGCGGCAAACTCCTTCGGCACCGCATCGGGTATCGTCGAAATAATTTGCGCCAGCTTCATCACCGGGCCCTTCAGCCCGCCGAGCGCCTGCCGCATCTGGACCGCGGCAGTGTGGCTGTCGATGCCGCCGCCGAACACCCGCGCCGCACCGAGCTGCGCCGCTAGCCCAATGCCGGTACTACCGACTTTCGCATAGCGCGCGATGCGACCGCTCAGGGTGTTGTCGTCTGCTGCCATACGGGGCGAGATAGGGCGCGAGGCGGGCGAATGCCAGCGCGGTGCGGTGACGCGCGGGTGTTCACTGAAGCGCCTCCCACACCTTTACTGCCTGTACCGTCGCCGCCACGTCGTGCACCCGCAATAGCTGCACACCCTGCGCCAGCCCCTGTAAGGCAAAGGTTAGGCTCCCCGGAAGGCGGTCGGCGACCTCGGCTCCACTCAGGCGGCCGATCATCTTCTTGCGGCTGACCCCGAGCATGATCGGGCAACCAAGCCCGTGCAGCAGGCCAAGCCCGCGCAGCAGTTCGAGATTGTGCGCGAGCGTTTTGCCGAAGCCGATACCCGGATCGACGATGATCCTGGCGCGGTCGACTCCCGCCGCGACGCAAATGGCGATGCGCGTCTCAAGCCAGTCATACACATCGAGCAGCATGTCGTCGTACACCGGCGCGTCCTGCATCGTCTGCGGCGTGCCCTGCGCATGCATCAGCACCACCGGGCAGCCACGTGCCGCCACCACCGCGAGCGCGGCCGGATCATACGTCAGCGCCGAGACGTCGTTGACGAGCACTGCCCCTGCATCGAGCGCGCATCTCATGACGGCGGCCTTGCGCGTGTCGATCGAGAACGGCGTTCCGCCGAGTACGTCGAGTACCGGGCCGATGCGCGCGAGTTCCTCGTCGAGCGAGACCAGAGGCGCGCGGGGGCGGGTCGATTCGCCGCCGATGTCGATTAACGCGGCCCCGCCTGTAATCATGGCGCGCGCGGCGCCGGCGGCTTCGGCAGCGGTGGCGTGGTGGCCGCCGTCGCTGAAGCTGTCGGGCGTGATGTTCAGGATGCCGACGACGCTTGGCCGGGCGAAGGTGAAGCTGGCGACGGGCCCGGGGAGCGCAGCCAAATAAGTGCGGATCTGTTCGAACGCGGGGCGGAGTTCGGGGGCCATCGTGGCGGCGACCGCGGGCAGGGCGGTCCAGTCATGGCGTTCGCGGCGGGTGATTGCTGGGCCGTCGCGGATGGTGAGCTCGACGGCGTTGAAGCGGGCGAGGCCGCCAGCGAGAGATACGCCGTCGCCGAAGCTGCAAGGGCGGAGATAGAGGCGAGCGGTCACACCCCCGCCGCATCGCGGTACGCTTGCCGCTTCGCCTCGATGGAGACCAGCGCCCCCGCCTCCTCCAAATGCCAGAAGGCCCAGCCGTTGCAGCTCGGTGCACCGAGCGCCGCCGCCCCGAGCTGGTGGATCGAGCCGCTCAGCCCCTGACCGCCTGCGTCTGCCATGCTGAGCGAGCCGTCGGCGCGCACGCGCGCGCGGTGACGCCGCTGCGCGCAGACGAGCTCGGTACCTGCCCGAATTAGGCCGGTTTCGACGAGCGCGCCGAATGCCACGCGCGGCTGGGCGCGTTTGCTGACAGTTACCGCCATATCGCCGCCCGAGAGCGGCAGCAGGCCAGCGATGCGCGCCTCGGCGACCGCAACGTATTTCGCCTCGCGCTCGATGCCGATCCACCGGCGACCGAGCAGCTTCGCGACCGCGCCGGTGGTGCCAGTGCCAAAGAACGGGTCGAGGACGATGTCGCCGGGCTCGCTGCACGCCAGCAGGACGCGGTAGAGCAGCGCCTCGGGCTTTTGCGTCGGGTGCGCCTTGATGCCGTCGACCTTGATCCGCTCGCCTCCGGTGCAGATCGGCAGCAGCCAGTCGGAGCGCATCTGCAGCTCCTCGTTCAACGC
>CAXTTR010000223.1:2648-5335 GCA_964247215.1 uncultured Sphingomonadaceae bacterium | reverse complement strand
GTTCAAGCGGTAGACATTCGCTCCGCACCACGGGCGGCCGCCGACGTTCGTAAAATCTGCCGATTCTCCTGCGGTTGATTTTGTGAGTGTAAACAATCCGACACTTACCTATCGGTCTGGTCGGAGCCGCGCATACCTCTTTGCTCCGCATCGTTAGCTCTCCTATATTGCAGGTGTCAAAAATGGAGTTTGCATGTCGTTCCTCGGTCCCTCGCGCGATGCACCGCTTGCCGAACAGATTGCTGCCCTGCCGACCTCGCGCTGGGTAATTGCAGGACTGTCCTTGCTAGTGACGATCGTCGTAGTCACCGGGTTCCTGCTCGAGTCGCGTTGGGGTTATTCCGGCCGGGTAGTGCAGGTGGTATTCTTCAAAAGTTGGAAAGCAGACCGCGGTGAGGCCGATGTGCAGGCCGACCGCGCCGCCGACGTTACCGCTATGCGCACCAAGACGGCTGAGTCGCAGCGATACATTGCGACGCTGCCCCCGGCGCAGCAGAAAGCGGCGCGGGCGCAATATGATGCCTACGTCAAAGCACTACCGGCCGAACTCAAGCCTTGACCGCATCCATCGGCGGCTCTGTTGCACAGGCCGCTATTGATGCGCGCTGGATGGGGGCAGCATTGGCGCTAGCGGAGCGTGGTGTCGGGCGGACCGCGCCTAATCCCAGCGTCGGGTGCATCATCGTCACCGATAGCGACAGCGCGAGCCCGCAATCTTCTCACGTTAAAGGACGGGGCTGGACGCAGCCTGGTGGCCGACCGCATGCCGAAGCAATGGCGCTGGCCCAAGCCGGAGCAGTGGCGCGTGGAACAACCGTTTATGTCACGCTGGAGCCTTGTGCGCACCAGTCGCCGCGCGGCCAGGCGTGCACCGACCTGCTGATTGCGGCGGGGTTGGCGCGAGTCGTGGTCGCGGTTGAGGATCCTGACCGGCGGACGGCTGGCCGCGGTATCGAGCGGCTGCGGGCTGCTGGCATCGAGGTCACGACCGGCGTTCTCGCGGCAGAAGCAACCATGCTGAATGCGGGTTTCTTCAGCCGCCAGCAGCGTGGGCGACCGCTGGTCACACTCAAGCTCGCGCTGTCGCTCGACGGCTGCCTCGCCCTCGAAGACGGCACGAGCCGCTGGATCACGGGTCCGCAAGCGCGGGCCCACGCGCATCTCGAACGGGCGCGCAGCGACATGATTATTGTCGGCGGCGGCACGCTCAATGCTGACAATCCGGCGCTGGATGTACGGCTCGATGGGCTCGAGCATCGCGCTCCGCGCCCGGCGGTCCTCAGCCGCACTGTCACCGCGATCCCGGCAGGCAAGCGCCTGACGGGTGCGCTGCTGCTTCGCGACATCTGCGATCTTGACGCAACACCCGAAATCTTGACCGTGCTCGTCGAGGGCGGGGCAGGGGTCGCCACCGCACTGATAGCCGCCGACCGTGTCGACCGTCTGTTGATCTACCGTGCGCCGCTATTACTTGGTGGCAAGCGCGCGATCGGCGACCTGGGACTACACGACCTCGCCGCGGCGCATAGCCGCTGGGCGCTGACCGAGAGTCGCGCACTCGGGGCCGACCGGCTTGAGCGCTACACGCGGACGCGGTAAACGACGCCATGTTCACCGGCATCATAACCGACATCGGCACCGTCATTGCAGTTGAACAGCGCAGTGACCTGCGCGTCCACATTGCCTCGGCCTATGATATGGCAGGCGTCGCGCTCGGCGCGTCCATCGCCTGCTCGGGGGTATGCCTGACGGTTGTGCAGAAGCAGCCCGGAAGTTTCGCGGTTGACGTGTCGGGCGAGACGCTGGCGCGCTCGGCCCCGGGGCACTTTAGCGTCGGAGCCAAGCTCAACCTCGAACGCGCGCTCAAGATTGGCGACGAGCTCGGCGGCCATATCGTCACGGGGCATGTGGATGCGGTGGCGCAGGTCGTCCGCACCTGGATCGACGGTGGCTCGACCGGGATCGAGTTCATCGCGCCGCGCGCGCAGGCCCCGTTCATCGCCGCCAAGGGCTCGTTGACCATCGACGGCGTGTCGCTGACCATCAACACCGTCAAGGATGAAACGGACGGTGTGCACTTCGCCGTGAACATCATCCCGCATACTGCCGAGTGGACAACGCTCGGGCACAGCGCCTTCACGGGGGCGAGCGTCAACATCGAAATCGACGTGCTGGCACGCTATCTTGGGCGCATGCGCGAGGCGTTAGCGGCAAACCCCGAAGCCGCATAGGCGAGTGCTGCTTGACATCTTAGTGTGAGATGCCGCTTATTGCTCACACTACAGTGTGGGAGTCAGGCATGAGCGTCATCGAGCGGGTCAGGACTTTGGTGGCCGATGGAGCTGCGACCCGATCGGGGCTGGCGCGCGCCGCCGGACTGCACGCAAATTCGCTGCGCAGCCTTGACGAAACCGACTGGAACCCGACCGCCGACACGCTTCGCAAGCTCGAAAATTATATCGACGGCCATCATCCCGAGCAGGCGATGGTGTCGGTCGAGGTTATCCTCGACGAGGCGCGTAACGGACGCATGTTCATCCTCGTCGACGATGAGGACCGCGAGAATGAAGGCGACTTGATTATTCCGGCGCAGATGGCAACGCCCGCCGCGATCAACTTCATGGCGAAATACGGCCGCGGGCTTATCTGCCTTGCACTCGGGGCCGACCGTGTCCGTCAACTCGGCC
>CAXTTR010000223.1:917-2638 GCA_964247215.1 uncultured Sphingomonadaceae bacterium | reverse complement strand
CGATCGAGGCGCGCGATGGCGTCACCACGGGCATCTCGGCCGCCGACCGCGCGCGGACCGTGTCTGTTGCGATCGATGCCGCAAAGAGCCCCGAGCATATTGTCACGCCCGGCCACGTTTTCCCGCTGGTCGCTCGCGATGGCGGCGTGCTGGTCCGCGCCGGGCACACCGAGGCCGCCGTGGACGTGGCGCGGTTGGCGGGGCTCAACCCGTCCGGGGTGATATGCGAGATTATGAATGACGACGGCTCGATGGCGCGGCTGCCCGACCTGAAGCTATTCGCCGCCGAGCATGGCCTCAAGATCGGCACGATCCGCGACCTGATCGCCTATCGTCGCCGCAACGACAATCTCGTCGCCTGTATTGCCGAAACCCGGCTCGAGACGCGCCACGGCGGCGCGTGGACGGCGAAGACTTACATCAACAAGGCGGAGTACGCCGAGCATATGGTGCTGCAGAAGGGTCATATCGATCCGGCGCGGCCGACGCTGGTGCGCGTCCATACGCTGTCGATGTTTACCGATCTGTTCGACGAAGCGAACGAGCGTAGCGGGCAGCTTCAGCGCACGATGGATCTGATCGGCCGCGAAGGGGCGGGCGTCGTCGTCATCATCCGCGACCCGAGTCCAACAGCCATTTCCTCACAGATGCGCGCCAAGGGCATCGGTGGCGAACCCGACGAGCTGCGCGACTATGGCGTCGGCGCGCAGATTCTCGTTGATTTGGGGGTGCGCGACATGGTGCTGCTGACCAACGCGCACCGTAACATTGTCGGGCTCGACGGCTATGGGCTGAACGTGGTGGGAGAACGCGCGATTCCGCCGGCTGCCGAGCCAGGGAGCAACTAGATGCCACATATCCTAATCGCCGAAGCGCGTTTTTACACCGCGCTGGCTGACGCCTTGCTCGATGGCGCAAAAACGGCGCTGACCGCGGCGGGTGCAAGCTTCGATGTCGTCACAGTGCCCGGTGCGCTCGAAATACCTGCCGCGGTCAGCCTCGCCGCCGAGCAGTATGACGGCTTTGTCGCGCTCGGCTGCGTCATCCGCGGCGAAACCTATCACTTCGAGGTTGTCGCCAACGAGAGCGCCCGCGGGCTGATGGCGCTGACACTCGACGGGCTGGCGATCGGCAATGGTATCCTCACTGTCGAGAACGAAGCGCAGGCGTGGGCGCGTGCGAATCGCGCCGAGAAGGATAAGGGCGGCGAGGCTGCAAAAGCGGCGCTCGCCATGCTGGCGTTGAAGGCGCGGTTTGCCTGAAACGGCGGGGCCGCCTACATCCGCCGCCATGAGTTCATCTCCGAAGAAGAAAGCCCGCAGCGGCAATGCGCGGTCGGCAGCACGGCTGGCCGCGGTGCAGGCGCTATATCAGCGCGAGATGCAGGGTGATGCCATTCCTAAGCTGCTGATGGAATTCCATCACCACCGGCTCGGCAAACGTATCGGCGACGATGAATACCGCGCCGCCGATATTGTCTTTTTCGATGATGTTGTCGCAGGCGTGGTGGCGCGCCATCAGGAGATCGACACGCTGATCACCGGCAATCTCGCATCCGGCTGGGCGCTCGACCGGCTCGACCGGCCGTTGCGGCAGGTGCTGCGCGCCGGTGTCTACGAGCTGATCGCGCGTCCCGACGTGCCGACCGCAGCGGTCATCGACGAGTATGTCGACGTCGCGCACGCGTTTTACGAGGCAAAGGAGGCGGGATTTGTAAACGG
>CAXTTR010000223.1:0-907 GCA_964247215.1 uncultured Sphingomonadaceae bacterium | reverse complement strand
ACGGCTTGCTTGATGCCGTAGCCCGCGCCGTTCGCGGTTGAGGCGAGTTGCATGAGAGAGCGTGCATTGATCGCTCAGCTGCTCGCGCCACTGGCGACGAGCAAGGCAGCGCGCGGGCTCAGCGACGATGCCGCTGTTCTAGCAGCCCCGCTCGGGCGCGAACTGGTGTTCACGCACGACATTCTCGCCAGTGGCATCCACTATCTGCTCGGCGATCCACCGTCCGACATCGCATGGAAACTTCTCGCGGTGAACCTCTCGGACCTTGCCGCGATGGGCGCACTGCCGCTTGGTGTGCTGCTCGGGCTTGGGCTGAGCGCGGCTGAAGACGACGCGTGGGTCGTCGCGTTCGTCGCCGGACTGGCGCGAGGGCTCGAGCGCTGGGGGGTCGTCCTTTACGGCGGCGACACCGTTTCGGAGCTGGCGCAGGCGGTGCTTGGGCTAACCGCCATTGGTCAGATCGAGCCGGGCAAGGCGCTCAGCCGAACCGGCGCACGGCCGGGCGACGCGCTGTACGTCAGCGGCACTATCGGCGATGCCGGGCTGGGACTTAGTATCGCCAAAGGCGAAGCCGCGCCCGACAAGTTCCTGCTCAATCGCTTCCGCCGCCCTGAACCGCGGTTGGCGCTCGGTCAGGCGCTATCCGGGCGAGCTACGGCGGCATTGGACGTTTCCGATGGCCTGCTGATCGACGCCGAACGGCTAGCGGCGGCGAGCGGTGTCGGGGTAACAATCGAGCTGGCGCGATTGCCGCTATCTGCAGCGGCACTGGTAAGGACAGCAGACGGCAATGCTGGCCGGCTTGAGCGCGCGACGGCAGGGGACGATTACGAACTGCTGTTCACACTTCCAGCGAATAGTAGACCACCGACCGGGTTCGCGGTTACCGTGGTTGGACAGGTTATGT
>CAXTTR010000222.1:1778-5348 GCA_964247215.1 uncultured Sphingomonadaceae bacterium | reverse complement strand
CAAGCCTAGGACTCGCCACGGCGGGCAGCGGGCGAGCGTAGCTCGTCCCGTCTGACGGCGTGGCGCTGAGAGCTACAAGGGGTCGGGCGAGCGGATCGCCGACTTGAGCAGTCCCTTGGCGTCGGCGGCGCTGTACGGCGCGATGACGATCAGCCCGGGGACGCTGGCGTACCACGGGCCGTAGTTCTGGCTGTGTTGCGCCGCGACCCGGTGCGCCGCGCCGTTCGGGCCGCGGAACACCATCGGGCAGCGCATCTGGCCGCCGCTCATGTAATTGGTCTTGGCGGCCGAGTTGATGATGTGGTCGATCGCCTGCATCGCGAAGTTGAACGTCATGAACTCGACGATCGGCTTCAGCCCGCCCATCGCCGCCCCGGTGCCGAGGCCGGCGAAACCGTACTCGGTGATCGGCGTATCGACGACGCGCTTGGGTCCGAACTCCTCGAGCAGTCCCTGCGTGACCTTGTATGCACCTTGGTATTCAGCAACTTCCTCGCCCATGACAAAGACGGTCGGGTCGGTTCGCATTTCTTCCGCCATGGCGTCGCGCAAGGCTTCGCGGACGGTTTGGCGGTGCGTCGGGCCGGAGGCTTCGGGCTGCACTTCCAGTGATGCGGGGGCATTGCCGTCCTTGGGCTTGACCGCGACGGGAGCGGCGTCGGCGGGGACGGCGTCGGCGTTACCGGGCGTTTCCTTTGGGGCGGCTTCGGCGGGAGGAGAGGAAGAGCCCACCCCCAGCCCCTCCCCGGAAGTGGGGGGCGGCAACACTCGATCCTCCCCCCCCTTCGGGGGAGGGGGACCGCGCCGCTTCAGGCGTGGTGGAGGGGCGGTCCGGCTGGGCTGGTTTTGTGTCCGGCTGGGCTGACGTCGCGTCGGGTTGAGCCAGGTTCGACTCTGGCTCAACCGCTCCTCCACCATGCGAAGGCGCATGGTCCCCCTCCCCCGAAGATGGGGGAGGATTGCTTACCGCCTCATCCTCCCCCCTGATCGTCGCGATCAGCGTGCCCACCTTCACCCCGTCGGACCCGTCCGCGACGTGCAGCTTCTCGACCACGCCGCCCTCATCGGCTTCGAGTTCCATCGTCGCCTTGTCGGTCTCGATCTCGGCGAGCACGTCGCCGGGCTTGACAGTGTCGCCCTCCTTGACCAGCCACTTGGCCAGCGTGCCCTCCTCCATCGTCGGCGACATCGCGGGCAGCTTGATCTCGGTCATGCATGGCTCCCGACGAGGACGTCGGTATAGAGTTCTTTGGGATCGGGTTCGGGCGCGCTTTCGGCGAAGTCGGCGGCTTCGGCGATCTGCGCGCGGATCTCCTTCTCCATGTCCTTCAGGCTTGCCTCGGTCGCCGCGCCCATTTCAATCAGGCGCTGCTTGGCGTGCTCGATCGGGTCGGACTTCTCGCGCACCGCCTGGACCTCCTCGCGGCTGCGGTACTTTGCCGGGTCGGACATCGAGTGGCCGCGGTAGCGGTAGGTTTTCATTTCGAGCAGGATCGGACCCTTGCCGCTGCGTACCCAATCGACTGCGACGTCGGCCGCGCCGCGCACTTCACACACGTCCATGCCATCGACCTGCAGCCCGGGGACACGAAAGCTCTCGCCGCGGCGGAACAGCTGGTCTTCGGACGACGAGCGGTTGACGCTGGTGCCCATCGCGTACTGGTTGTTCTCGATGACGTAGATCACCGGCAGCTTCCACAGCTCGGCCATGTTGAAGCTTTCATAGACCTGGCCCTGGTTCGACGCGCCGTCGCCGAAGTAGGTTACGGCGAGCCCGCCGTCGTCCTTGTACTTGTGCGCGAAGCCCAGCCCGGTGCCGAGGGGGACCTGCGCGGCAACGATGCCGTGGCCGCCGTAAAAGCCGTGCTCGACCGAGAACATGTGCATCGAGCCGCCCTTGCCCTTGCTGATACCTGCGGCGCGCCCGGTCAGCTCGGCCATGACGATCTTGGGGTCGATCCCGGCGGCCAGCATGTGGCCGTGGTCGCGGTAGCCGGTGATAACCGAGTCGGTGGCCTTCAACGCCGACTGCATGCCGGTGACGACCGCTTCCTGACCGATATACAGATGGCAGAACCCGCCGATCAGCCCCATGCCGTATAGCTGCCCGGCGCGCTCCTCGAACCGGCGGATCAGCAGCATCTGGTGATAAAACTTCAGCAGCTCCTCGCCGCTGGCCACGTAGCGCACCGGCTCGGGCGGGCGTTCACGGCCGGAGGCGAGCGGCACGTGTTCGCGCCCTGGTGAAGCAGCGGGCGGCGTAGCGGAGGCCGGCGCAACCGGCGGAGGAGCAGCGACAGCAGCTTTAGCCAAGTGGATAGCGCCTTTGCGGATGATTGTTACCCCGCTCGCAGCTATACGAGCATGGGCGGCGTCACTTCAACGGCTTTCGGGCAGACCTGCCGGGCTAGCGACCGGCGGACGCAGCGTCGGGCAGCGGTACGATGATCTCGTCGGGGCGGACGACACCGAGATTGCGGCGCACGAGTTCGTCGGCGTAGTCGGGATCGACATGCGCCGGATCGAGCAGCTTGACCTCACGGGCGAGCGCCAGCTTGTCGGCGCGGACCTGCGCGGCTTGCGCCTCGGCGGCAGCACGTTCGACCTTATAACCCTGCCATGCAAGCAATCCGGTATTGCCTGAGACGGCGTGAAAGGCGAAGTAGCTCATCACCAGCAAACACGCCGACGGCAGGATCGCACGACGCGCGAGTTCAAGTGGAGCGACACGGCCAGACATGTGCATTTCTAACCACGCCCGCGCCCGCGATTCAAGGTATTAGTGCTGCGCCTGGCGTCGTTGAGTCTTCAAAACGGAATATCAGCGAATGCTTCGTAGACGCGCATGCGGGCACTAATGACGGGTGGACAGGATCTAGTGACCTCACGGCCCCGCAGCACCATTCCGGACGCGCCGCCCGGCGCGCGCCTGAGCTGGCTGGCGGCCGTGGTCGCGCTGACGTTCCTGATGCTCTGGCCAGCATGGTACAACGGCCAGCCGCTGATCTTTCCCGACAGCATCGGCTATGAACGCGCCGGCGCGGCAACGCTGTCAGCGACGCATCTCGTCCCGGAGCCGGCTCCGCGCGCAGGTTCTGGCCATGTCGTGATCGATCGCGGCAACGACGGCGTCTCGACGGCACGCTCGCCCTTTTATGGCGTGCCAATGACGCTGGCACTCGATGCCGGCGGCACCTGGATGGTGGCGATGTTACAGTCGCTCGGCATCGCCGGCGCGTTGATGATGGCGCTCCGACGGCTGCGCGTGCCGCTGCCGGTCGCGACGGTGGCGGTCGCGGTGCTGGCGCTGGCGAGCGGGTTGGCGGTTTATGCCGAGGCACTGATGCCCGATGTGTTCCTGGGTCTGATGGTACTCGGCTTCGCCATGCTGCTCGCCGTGCCGTTGCCACGCGGCGAGCGTTGGGCATGGCTGTTCGCGATTGTCGTCGCAATGCTGTTTCACAAGGCGTTCCTGGCCGTTGGCATCTGCCTGACGGTCGGGGCGGCGCTCGGGGCTCGCCGGTTCCTCCTTGATCGCGCGACGGTCATGGCGCTCGCAGGGTGTTGCCT
>CAXTTR010000222.1:0-1768 GCA_964247215.1 uncultured Sphingomonadaceae bacterium | reverse complement strand
GAACACGCGCCGGAACTTGCTGGACCTGACGGCTCGCAGGGTGTTGCCTCGTTGCTTTAACCGGGCACAAGCTCGTCGAGATCTGCGTCCAGCGCGTCACCGGGCAGGCCCCGCTCAACGTGCCATTCCTGCTGGCGCGCTACGGCGCGAGCCCCGTGCTGGCGCGGTATCTCGAAGGCAACTGCTCGCCGCCGCGATTCGTGATCTGCCAGTACCGCGATCGGCTGCCGCTGGCACCCGACGAGTTCCTGTGGGGCGAGCACAGCCTGTACACCGGTGTTCCCAAGACCGACCGCGAAGCGATCGCGGTACAGGCGAACACCGTGCTGCTTGGCGCGGTCACGGCAAGGCCGGTTGCTGCCGTGGTCGAGGCGGTACGCGGCGCGGTTGTACAGCTGTTCACCGTTGGCATCAGCGATTTCGCGATCGGTATTCCGGCGTCAACCCGGATCGATGCCCGGATGGCACCGGCGATGACCGTCTACCCCGCCAGCGCGATTGCGCGCCGGACGTTTCCGTTGCGGCCGCTCGGTCTATTGTCGCTAGGGCTGTATCTGTCGGCAGCGCTGGGTATTGCCGCGACGTTGCAGGCCAGCCGGCGGACCGCCGCCCCGGCATCGAGCAGCCCGGCACCGGCCCGGGCCGACGGCACGCGGCCTGCGATCCTGCTCGGCGTGCTTGTCGCGGGCGTGGTGTTCAACGCGGTTGTTTCGGGCGTGTTGTCGGGCGTGTTCGAGCGTTATCAGGGCCGCATCGCGTGGCTGCTGCCATGCGCCGCGGTCGTGCTATGGCAAAGTCAGCGCCGCGCCGCCTCCGCGGCAGCTTTGGCGTAACGAACGCTACCCAGCGGTGCCGCAGTTAGCGTTCAGCGCCGCAGCACCGACCGGCCCGCATAGTGCGCGCTCGAGCCAAGCTCCTCCTCGATGCGGATCAACTGATTATACTTCGCCAGCCGGTCCGAGCGCGCCAGGCTGCCGGTCTTGATCTGCCCGCAGTTGGTCGCGACCGCGAGATCAGCGATGGTCGCATCCTCGGTTTCGCCCGAACGGTGCGACATGACGCAGGTATAGCGCGCCCGGTGCGCGATCTCGACCGCCTGCAGCGTCTCGGTCAGGGTGCCGATCTGGTTGACCTTGACCAGCAGCGAGTTCGCCAGCCCGCGCTCGATGCCGTCTTTCAGCCGCGCCGGGTTGGTCACGAACAGGTCGTCGCCGACGAGCTGATGCTTGGCCCCGAGCCGGTCGGTGATCAGCTTCCAGCCGTCGAAATCATCTTCCGCCATGCCGTCTTCGATCGACAGGATCGGATAGCGCGCGCACAGATCGGCATAATAGTCGACCATCTCCGCGGAAGTCAGTGACTTGCCTTCACCGCTCAGCTCGTACCGCCCGGCTTTGAAGAATTCACTGGCTGCCGGATCGAGCGCGAGCATGACCTGGTCGCCGGGCGTGTAGCCGGCCTTCTCGACCGCGCGCATGATGAAGTCGAGCGCCGCGGTCGTGCCGGCGAGGTTCGGCGCGAAGCCGCCCTCGTCACCGACCGCGGTCGCCAGGCCCGACGCCGCAAGTTCGGAGCGTAGCGTGTGGAAGATCTCCGAGCCCCAGCGCACCGCTTCGGTCAGCGTGTCCGCCCCGACCGGCATGATCATGAACTCCTGAAAGTCGATCGGGTTGTCGGCGTGCGCACCGCCGTTGATGATGTTCATCATCGGCACCGGCAGGACATGCGCGCCGACGCCGCCGATATATTTGTGGAGCGCCATGCCGCG
>CAXTTR010000221.1:654-5350 GCA_964247215.1 uncultured Sphingomonadaceae bacterium | reverse complement strand
TCCAGTTCACCCCGGACCTGATGCCCGGCGACATCATTGGCTCGAACCTGTTCAACTTCCAGACGAGCAGCTTTGCGCTGACCCGCGGCCCGGTGTTCACCGAACTGCTGCTGGCGGACGAAATCAATCGCGCGCCGCCGCGGACGCAGGCGGCGCTGCTCGAAGCGATGCAGGAGCGCGCCGTCACCATCGACGGCAAGACGCACCCGCTGAGCAGCCGCTTCATGGTGGTGGCGACACAGAACCCGATCGAAAATCAGGGTGTCTATCCGCTGCCCGAGGCGCAGCTCGACCGCTTCCTGTTCAAGCACACGCTGACCTATCCCAGCCTCGAAGAGGAGCTGCGCATCGTCACCAGCCACGGCGCGCGCAGCGGTCCGCCACGGCCCGAGGCGTGGGGCGTCGCCAACATCGCCGACCACGACATCATCGACGCCGCGGTTGCCGCGGTCGCCGGCGCGCGGCTCAGCCCCGAGGTCGCGCGCTACGCGGTCACGCTGGTGCGCGCGACGCGTGGAGCCGCCGATCTCGCCAACGGCGCATCGCCGCGCGCCGCGGTGATGCTGGCAAGCGCGGCACGGGCCAATGCGGCGCTGGAAGGGCGCGACTACGTCCTCCCCGACGATGTCAAGGCGCTCGCGCCGCCGGTACTGCGCCACCGGGTAACTGCGTCGGCGGCGGCCGAGATCGACGGCCGTGACCCCGACAGCATCATCACCGCGCTGATCGCCGGCATCGAGGCACCGCGTTGAGTCCTCGCGTGCTTCCCCTGACGGTGCCTCGTTGATCGCGCCGACGCCGCGCGCCGCGGTGTTGGCCGCCGCCGGCGCACCACTCGGGCTGGTGCTTGGCGTCTGGCGGCCGCTGCTGTGGTGGCTGCCGCTGCTCTGGCTGCTGGCGCTGCTGACAGCGGCATTGGTCGACATGGTCCGGCTGCCCCGGGCCAAGGCCGTGCTGGCCGCGCTAACGGTGCCGTCGAGCGTCGCGGTCGGCGAAAGCTTCGCGGTGACGCTCACCGTCGCCGCCCCAAGCGCACTCAAGCTGGTCAGCATCGCGCTGGCCGTGCCGGTCCAGCTTGCCACGGCTGCGGACGGGTTTGCCGATATAGCTTTGCACGCCGGTCAGGGCACCGCGACGATGCCGCTGACCGCGCTCAGGCGCGGCAGTGTCGCGTTCGGCGAGCTCGACGCGCGCTGGAGCGGACCGCTCGGCCTTGTGCGGCGGCAGAAGCACGTCGCCGCCACGGCTGAGTTGCTGATCGCCCCTGATATTCGCCCGCTGGCGAGCCTGGGGGCGCGGCTACTTGCCGAGGACGCCCGCGACGGCCTGAGCCTGCAGCCGTGGCTCGGCGACAGCGGCGTTTTCGACTCGCTTGTCGAGTACCGCACCGGGGTGGATCGCCGCCGCATCGACTGGAAGGCTTCCGCGCGGCACTCGGCGCTGCTGGCGAAGGAGCACACCGTCGAGCGCGACAACGCCGTCGTGCTCGCGGTTGATTGCGGGCGGCTGATGTGCGAGCCGATCGACGGACTGGCGCGAATCGACCGCGCCGTCACTGCGGCGCTGCTGACCGGCTATGTCGCGCTGAAATCGGGGGACCGCGTCGGGCTGTTCGGCTTTGACGCGCGGCCGCGGCAGGTCACCGCGCCGCGCGCCGGAATGCGCAGCTTCGCGGCGCTGCAGCGTGCGGCAGGCGCACTCAGCTATGCCGCTGAGGAAACCAACTTCGCGCTGTCACTGAGCGAGCTCGGCAAGCGTCTCGACCGCCGCTCACTGATCGTGCTGTTTACCGACTTCGTCGACACCACAAGCGCCGAACTGATGCTGCGCGCCACCGCCCGGCTGCGCCAGCGGCACCTGATCGTCGCGGTCGTCTTCCGCGATGCCGAGCTCGAGGGGCTCGCTGCCGCCGAGCCGCGCGAGCCCGACGACATCGCGCGCAGTGTCGTTGCCGCCGGGCTGCTGCAGGAGCGCCGCGTCGTCCTCGCGCAGCTGCGCCAGCTCGGCGTCGACGTCATCGAGACCGCCTACACCGAAGCCGGGCCAGCGCTGGTCCGGCGCTATCTCGACATCAAGGCGCGGGGGCGGCTGTGACGGCGGTCCGGGCATGACGCAGAGCCTGCACAGCTTCCGCGCCGAGCGCGAGCGCGATTGGGTGCGCCTCGACACACTTGTGACGCAGGTCGAGCGCGGCGGCGTCCGCAAGCTATCAGATGACGACCTGCTGACGCTGCCTGCACTGTACCGCGCGACGCTGTCGGCACTGTCGGTGGCCCGCGAGACCTCGCTCGACCGCGCGCTGACGCTGTATCTCGAAGCCTTGTCGGCGCGCGCCTATTTCGTCGTCTACGGCGTTCGCACCAGCGCCACCAGCCGCCTGCGCAGCTTCTTTCTCGACGCGTGGCCGCGCGCAGTGCGCACGTTGTGGCCCGAGACGCTGATTGCTGCAGCGCTGCTGTTCGGCGGCGCGCTGACCGGCTATCTGCTCGTCGCGCACGATCCGTCGTGGTACACAGCGCTGATCCCGCCCGAGATGGCGGGCGGACGCACACTAGCCTCGTCAACCGCGAGCCTGCGGGAGACGCTGTACGACACGGGCAGCCATAACTTCCTGGCGGTATTCGCGGCGTTCCTGTTCACCAACAACGCGCGCGTCGCCATCCTCGCGTTCGCGCTCGGCTTCGCGTTCGGGCTGCCGACGGCGCTGCTGCTGGTCAGCACCGGTGCGATGGGCGGCGCGTTGGTGGCGCTGTTCGCGCAGCACGGGCTAGGCGTCGGGCTCGGCGGCTGGCTGCTGATCCACGGCACCACCGAGCTGTTCGCGATCATCGTTGCCGGCGCTGCGGGCTTCCACATCGGCAAGGCGCTGGTGTTGCCCGGCCGCATGGCGCGAACCACCGCTGCTGCTACTGCCGGGCGCACGGCGGCGACCGCGATGGCAGGTGTCGTGGTCATGCTCGCGGTTGCCGGCATGCTCGAAGGCATCGGCCGCCAAGTCATCCACGATGACGCAGTGCGCTACGCCGTCGCTGCTGCAGTGCTGATCGGCTGGCTCGGCTACTTCTACGGCACCGGGCGGCGCTCGAACACCGGTCGTCAGCATGCCAGCTGAAGCAGCGCGGCGGCACACGCTCGAAATCCCGGGCCACGCGCGGCAGCTGATCACGCCCGAGGGCGTCGCATTGCGGCTCGAACTGCCGCTGGCCGGCGAGCGCATCGGGGCCTTCCTGACCGACCTTGCGCTAATCGTCGCGACTCTCGTGCTGTTCAGCATCGCCGTTGCGCTGATCGCGTGGGCGACCGGCGGTGTCGGCGGTGAGGCGTACCTGGTAATTTGGCTGCTCGGCGCTTTTATCCTGCGCGCGTTCTGGTTCACGCTGTTCGAGGCGTCGCCGCGCGGCGCGACGCCGGGCAAGCGCTGGTTTCGGCTGCGGGTCGCGGCGCGCGACGGCCAGCGGCTGTCGATCGACGCGGTGATCGCGCGCAACCTGCTGCGTGAGCTCGAGTTCTTCCTGCCGCTAAGCGCGCTCGCCTACCGCGCCCATGACGGTGCCGCTGATGCCGCGACAGCGCTGCTGGCGCTCGGCTGGACGCTGATCTTCCTGCTGTTCCCGCTGTTCAACCGCGACCGGCTGCGCGCCGGTGACCTGATCGCCGGAACCTGGGTGGTCCGTGCCCCGCGCGCACTGCTGGCGAGCGACGCGACGCTGACCACTACGACAGCGCTCGATTTCAGCGATGCCCAGCTCGATATTTACGGCGTTTTCGAACTGCAGACGCTCGAAGACGTGCTGCGCCGCGCGACGCCCGGCGCGATGCGGCGGCGCGAGGACGACCCGCTCGTCGTCGTCGCCGCAGCGGTCCGCACCCGCATCGGCTGGACCGGCCGCGAGGACGATCACGCGTTCCTCGCCGCTTACTACGCCGCGGTCCGCGCGCGGCTCGAACGCCAGCTTTTGTTCGGCCGAAGGCGGCGCGACAAGCTCGACCGCTGAGACAGCGGGCGATGCCTCGTCGCTAGTGGTTGAACAACGCAATCGCCTTGCCCAGCGTCACCCAAAGTCCCCACGCGAGCGGGATGCCGACGACTGCCCATGCGGCGAGCACCGGCAGGCTGAAGCCGCCGAGTCCGATCGTGGCACCCGTTGACTCGGCGCGCGCGGCGGCCTGCGGCGTCGTAAGGTCGTCGCCCGTCATGTGAAAGCGCGCGTCGACCGGTCTGATCAGCAGGTTGGCAATGAACCCCGCAACCAGCAGCGCCGCCAGCGTCCAATAGATCGGCGGGTAGATCTCGGCGCGTGGGGTTCCGGCGGCGATACCGGCGTCACGTATCTTGGTGACGATAAGCGGGCCCAGGATGCCCGCGGTCGACCATGCAGTGAGAAGCCGCCCGTGGATCGCGCCGACATATTGCGTTCCGAAAATATCGGCGAGGTAAGCCGGGACGGTTGCAAAGCCGCCCCCGTACATCGAGACGATCACCGCGAAGCTCAGCGCAAACACCATCAACGCCGACGACGATGCCGACCATGGCGCGATCACGCCATAGAGCAATGCGCCGAGCGCCAGCATGATCGCATAAGTCGGCTTGCGCCCGAGCCGGTCCGACATCGAGGCCCAGAAGAAGCGCCCGCCGATATTGAACAGGCTGATAAACCCGACGAAGCCCGCGCCGACCGCAGCGGCGGCGGCTTTC
>CAXTTR010000221.1:0-644 GCA_964247215.1 uncultured Sphingomonadaceae bacterium | reverse complement strand
GCCGCATCGAAGCTCCTGAACGCGACGCCCGCCTGGTTGAACAAGCGACCGCCGAAAATCTCCTGCACCATCGGCGAGGCAACACCGATGATCCCGATCGACGCCGAGACGTTCAAAAGCAGCACTGTCCAGATCAGCCAGAATTGCGGCGTCTTGTGCGCGTCGCGCAGGTGGACGCTGCCGGTGCTGATATTTGCCGTGGCGGCCGACGCGGTCCAGCCCGCCGGCGTCCATCCGGTAGGCGGCACCCGGTAGCCGAACGCGCCGCCGAGCATGAAGATGAAGTAGATTGCGGCCAGTACGAGCATCGTCTGCCAGACGCCGACGCTGGCCGGTCCGGCAAAGTATTTCATCAGCTTGTCGGCCAGCGGCGAGCCGATCAATGCGCCGCCGCCGAAGCCCATGATCGCCATGCCCGTCGCCATGCCGCGCTTGTCGGGGAACCACTTGATCAACGTCGATACCGGCGAGATGTAACCCAGCCCGAGCCCGATACCGCCGATCAGCCCCGTGCCGAGCCACAGCAGCCATAGTTGGTGATGCGCGACGCCGACCGCGCCGATGGCGATGCCGCCCGCCCAGCAGCACGCCGCGACGACGCCCGCGCGCCGCGGTCCGGCGCGCTCGAGCCAGCCCCCCCATAT
>CAXTTR010000220.1:4891-5406 GCA_964247215.1 uncultured Sphingomonadaceae bacterium | reverse complement strand
CAAGTCCGGTCCTACCGCAGGCCACGGCGAATCACCGACCTGAACGCGCCCGCGTCCCGCGATTAGCGGCTCGACCACTGTCACGAGGCTGCCCACCATCCGATCGGCGCGGCGGTTGAGCTCGCTGTGCACCGCCACCCGCGGCCGGGCGAAGCGCGCGCGGGCGAACAGCACGAGTGCCACCCCGAGCGCGACGAAGATGGCGACCTGCACCACCAGTGGCGGCCCGAGCAACCAGCTTAGCAGTGCGGTCAACACCGCCGCTCCAGCCAGCCAGATTAGCGATGCACCGGGGGTTACCACTTCAAGCCCGGCGAGCACAGCGGCGCCGATCAGCCAGACCCACGGCGTGACGGTGTAGCTCACGCGAACGGGTTGGGACGCGGCGGTGCAGAGGGTGCGGGCTGCGGGGCACCGCCGCCGGCCCGGGCATTACCGCCGGCGGGCCCGCCCTCACCGAGCGGCCGGACCGCACGCACCAGTTCGCCGATGCCCCCGAGTGAACCGACGAGCGC
>CAXTTR010000220.1:0-4881 GCA_964247215.1 uncultured Sphingomonadaceae bacterium | reverse complement strand
GCGCACTCGCCTCGATCGGCATGAAGATCGTCTTGGCGTTTGGCGAGGTCGCGAACGCCTGCATCGCCTCGACATATTTGAGCGCGACGAAGTAGTTGAGCGCCTGCGGGTTGCCGTCGGCGATGGCGCTGCTGACCATTTCGGTCGCCTTCGCCTCGGCGGCGGCCGAGCGTTCGCGCGCTTCGGCATCGCGGAAGGCGGCCTCGCGCCGCCCCTCGGCCTGCAGGATCTGGCCCTGCTTGGCACCCTCGGCGCGCAGGATTTCGCTGGCGCGGCTGCCTTCGGCTTCGAGGATGTTGGCGCGCTTCTCGCGTTCGGCCTTCATCTGGCGGCCCATCGCGTTGACGATGTCGGCCGGCGGCCGGATGTCCTTCAGCTCGACGCGGGTGATCTTGATGCCCCAGGGGTGCGTCGCCTGATCGACCACGACGAGCAGCTTGGCGTTGATCGCGTCGCGCTTCGACAGCGTCTCGTCGAGGTCCATGCTACCCATCACGGTACGCAGGTTGGTCGTCGTCAGGTTGACGATTGCCGAGTACAGGTCGCTGACTTCGTACGCCGCCTTCGCCGCGTCGAGCACCTGATAGAACACCACGCCGTCGACGGCGACGATGGCGTTGTCCTTGGTGATGATCTCCTGCCCGGGGATGTCGAGCACCTGCTCCATCATGTTGATCCGCCGCCCGACGCGGTCGACAAACGGCATGATCAGCGTAAAGCCGGGGCGCAGCGTCGTCGTGAAGCGTCCGAAGCGCTCGAGCGTGTATTCGAAGCCCTGGTTGACGACAACGACCGCCTGGGCAAGTGCGAAGACGCCGACGACCAGCAGAACGATGGCAAAGACACCCGCACCCATCAGCTTTTCCCCGCGCCGCACAGCTTGGCCGGCCGCGATATAAATGGCAGTGCTGCAGCGATTTTGCGAGGGGTGTTTATGTCCGGTCCGATGTTCGACGTGCGCCCGCGCCGTTCGGTGCTGTACCTGCCCGCCGCGAACGCGCGCGCCATGACAAAGGCCCGGACCTTACCGTGCGACTGCGTCATCCTCGACCTTGAAGATGCTGTCGCGCCCGAAGCCAAGGTAGCGGCGCGCGCGGCGGCGGTCGCCGCGGTCCGGGATGGCGGCTGGGGCGAGCGCGAGGTGCTGCTGCGGGTCAATGGCCTGGCGACGGCGTGGTCGGCGGACGACTTCGCTGCCGCGACGGGGACGGGGGCGGCCATCACAGGCGTCGTCGTGCCAAAGATCGACAGCGTTGCGGATGTGACCGAGGCGGTGCGCCGTGCCGCTGGTCTGCCGGTGTGGGCGATGATCGAGACGCCGCGCGGCGTGCTCGCCGCCGACACCATCGCCGAGGTGCCCGGCGTCGCGGCGCTGGTCGCTGGCATGGCCGACCTCGCCGCCGATCTTCGCGCCAAGCCGGGGCCGGACCGGCTGCCGCTGCTGTATAGCCTGAGCCGCATCGTGCTGGCGGCGCGTGCTACCGGAATACTGGCGTTCGACGGGGTGTTCACCGACATTCACGACGCGACCGGCTGCGAGGTGGAAGCCGTGCAGGGCGCGGCGCTCGGCTTCGACGGCAAGACGCTGATCCACCCGAGCCAGGTCGACATCGTCAACCGGGTGTTCGCGCCGTCCCTGGCGGAGATCGAGGACGCTCGCGGGCTGATCGCGGCGTATGAGGCGGCACTGGCGGACGGGCGCGGGGTGACAACGTACCGGGGCAAGCTGGTGGAGGTGCTGCACGTCGCGGCGGCGCGAAGGGTGCTCACTTCCTGATCCTCCCCGCCTTCGGGGAGGGGGACCGCGCGTCTTCGCGTGGTGGAGGGGAGCGCGACCGGGATCGCTCCTCGTGGAGGGGAGCGCGACCGGGATCGCTCCTCGTTCGGTCAAAATGCTAAGCTGGCTTAGCTACCCTTGTTGGGCATGATCGCGCCCAGCACCACCGCTCCGTCGCGCGAAGACGCGCGCCACCTCCCCGAAGGCGGGGAGGACTGTAGCTCCCGGACACGGACTCACACCGCAGCGTTCGCGTCCCTGTACAACAACGTCACGCTGATCCGCCGGTTGCGCGGATCGAGCGGGTCCTTGACGTTGAACGGGTCGGTTGCCGCTACCCCCTCGATACGGCGAAAGCGCTTGCTTGCGATGTCGCCCGCCTCCAGCGCCCGCCGCATCGCGTCGGCCCTCGCCGTCGATAGCGTCCAGTTGTTCGACGCGCCGTCGTCGTAGGCGCGCGCGTCGGTGTGGCCGCGTACCGTCAACAGGTTGGGCACGTCGGCGACCGCATGCGCGACGATCAGCACGAGCTGCGTCGCCTCGGGGGTGAGCACGCTGGTGCCCATGCCGAACATGCTGAAGTCGGCGCGCTCGACGATGTCGATGCGCATGCCGTCGCGGGTGCGGACGAAGTGGATCTGGCCCTTCAGTCCCTGCAGCGTCGGGTCACCCGCCAGCCGCGCATTGACGATGCGGACGACCTTGCTGAAGCGCTCCTCGTCGGCGCGGCGCTTGTTGCCGGGTGACACGGCTTTGTCGGCCGAGGTGACCTGCGCGTCCAGTGGCCCGCCGCCACCGCCGCCGTCGGCGGGTGTCGGCCGCTTGCCGTGGATCGTCGCGTGCGGGGCGACGCCCTCTTCGGCGGCGAGACTGCGGCCGCCCATGATGCCGTTCGAGCCGCCCGAGTTCTTCATCTGGATAACCGTCGGCGTAAAGTAATCGGCGATGCCCTTGCGCTGCGCTTCGTTGGTCGCGCCGACGATCCACAGCAGCAGGAAGAACGCCATCATCGCGGTGACGAAATCGGCATAGGCGATTTTCCATGCGCCGCCGTGGTGCGGGGCGTGCGCCGCCTTGCGCTTGCGGTAGACGATCTGCGGCTCGAACTGGGCCTGCGGCTCGGGCTTCATTTCCCGCGCATCCCGTCGAAGATCTCGGCAAAGCTCGGCTGGTTCGACGGCTGGATTGCGGTGCGCGCGCTCTCGATGACCAGCGCCTGCGGCTGGCCGCGCAGCGCCGCGACGATCACCCGGCGCACGACCTGGTAGATTTCGGCATCGGCATCGAGCACCGCCTTCAACCGCGCTGAACACGGCCCGACGATGCCGTAGCTGAGCAGCACGCCGAGGAAGGTGCCGACGAGCGCGCTGCCGATCATGCCGCCAAGTACCGACGGCGGCTTGTCGATCGAGCCCATGGTCTTGACCACGCCGAGCACCGCCGCGACGATCCCAAGCGCCGGCAGCGCATCCGACAGCGTCGTCAGCGACTCGACCGGCCGATGCGCGGTGGCGTGATGCGTGTCGATCGCGGTGTCGATGACGTCCTCGACCGCCTGCGCGCTGAGCGCTCCGGTCGACACCACCAGCAGCCGCAGGCTGTCGGTAAGCAGGTGCAGGAACACCTTGTCCTTCAGGAACTGCGGATATTCGGCGAAGATCGCCGAGGCCGCCGGGTCCTCGACATGCGGCTCCAGCGCCACCGCGCCGTCGGTCTTCAATAGCTTCATCAGCTTGGCGGTCAGGAAGATCGCCGCGCCATAGTCGGCGCGCTTGTAGCGCGGGCCCTTGACGATCTTGGCGAAGCCGCCGCCGATCGCCTTGATGCCCTTGATGTCGGTCGAGATCAGTGTCGCGCCAACGGCGGCACCACCGATGATCAGCATCTCGTGCGGCAACGCCTCGAGGATGACCATGATGTTGCCGCCGGTAAGCGCAAAACCACCGAACACCATGACGAGCAACACGACCAGCCCGATGACCGCGATCATACGGCTGCTCCCTCAACGCACACACTGTCTTGCTCGTCGGGAGAGTTTACGGCGGGACGGGGGGAGAGTTGCGGGGGCGAACGGAAGCGGGTGAGGTTTAGGGTGGCTCAGCCACGGCACTCGACACTACCGCAGCGATCAACCCTATCGCAGCATATCCCACAGGCTCAGTGCGCCGATCTTGACGAAGCTGAGTTGCGCCGCCTGCAGCACGGTGATCTGCTGCTGCAATTGCGCGATGGCACTCGCCGCGTCGAGGCTATCGGTCTTCGATAGGTCGGTCTGCAGCGCCAGCTTGCTCGCATCGAGCCGCGTGCCCTCGGTGTCGAGCCGGGCCAGCCGGGTGCCCACCAGCGCGCGGCTGTCGGCTGTCCGCCCGATCGCCGCGTCGAGCCCCGTCAGCGCGTTCGCCATGCCATGCGCGCGGATCGCCGCGTCGGGCTCGGCAAGCGCATTGCGGAGCCCGCTCAGCACGGCGAACACGTCGGTGACAATCGGTGCCGGCGGCGTTGCCACCGCGGGCGGTACCGGCGGCGGCAGCAGCGTCGTGCCGCCGTCGAGCCCGGCGAACACCGCAGGGCCGTCGATGCCGGTCGGGATGCTGCCGCTGTCGAGCGTCAGCCGCGGCGCGGATCCCGCTCCCTGCCAGCTTACCATACCGGCCGCGTCGGCCGCATACGCCGTCACGGTGCGAGCCCCCGCGAACAGCGCGTTGCCGTCGCTGTCGCGCGCATTGGCATAGCCGAGCAGCTGTTCGGCAAGCTGGCCGACGGCGGTGGCCAGCGTCGCACGGTCGGCAGGCGCGAGCGTCGCCGACGCGCCCTGCAACGCCAGCTCCTTGACGCTGTTGAGCAATGCCGAGACGCCGCCGAGCGCCGCGTCGGCGCTGCTGAGCCGGCTGGTGGCCCGGTCAATGCCGGTCTGGTCGGCGGCGTTGACCGCCAGCGCGCGGTCGAGTTCGGACATGCGCGCCGCGCACGCAGGATCGACGTCGGGCGTGGTGATGCGCTTGCCGGTGCTCATCTGCGCCTGCAAGGCAGCGATGTCGGCGCGCAGGTCGCTCATGCGGTTGATCGCGGCGGCGTTGGTGGCGTGAGTGTTGACCTGCATCAGT
>CAXTTR010000219.1:0-5487 GCA_964247215.1 uncultured Sphingomonadaceae bacterium | reverse complement strand
GCAGGGCAATTACCCGCCGCAGGGCAGCTATCCGGCATACCCGGCCGCGCGTGATGCGTATCCGCAGCAGAACGGCGCGTCGAACAGCTATGCCCCAAATAGCTATGCCCCAAATAGCTATGCCCCAAACAACTATGCGCCAGGCAGCTATACCCCCGGCAGCCAGGCACCGGCGCAGCCCGCGGGTCAGCCGTCGGCTAACAACTATAGCTCGACGCAGGGGGAGAGCTCGGTCGATCAGTGCGCGCGTGCGGCCGAGCAGGCGGCGGGCTCGCGCGGCGGCTTCGCTCGTGTTATCGGCATCGATCATGTCGACCCCGAGCCGAACGGTGCCCGCGTCCGCGGCTCGCTCGAGGTGACGCACGATCAGGACGACCGCTCGCCCGGCCAGCGCTCCAAGTTCGACTGCACTGCGAGCTACGGGCGGATCACCGGGCTGAAGCTGAGCTAGTTGGCAGCCGCCTGGTCGCGGCCGGGTACATATCGGCCAAACTGGACTTGGATACGCGGCGGTCCTAGACCGCTGCGTATCGTTTGTTGACCAGAGGGACTGTATTTGCCTGGATTGCCCTCTGCTGCAGAGCCGGACCTAACTTATGCCGACAGCGACGCGATCGGTTCCGATGATCTCGCTGTCGCAGATCCCGTCGCAGATGATAGCGCATTGCCAGATCCGGCGCTCGACGATCTGATCGTCGATGACTGCATTCTTATCCTGGACTTCGGCAGCCAGGTCACCCAGCTGATTGCCCGCCGCGTTCGCGAAGCGGGTGTTTATTCCGAGATCGTGCCGTTCTCAGGTGCCGCTGCCGCGATCGAGCGCTTGCGCCCGCGCGGCATCATTTTGTCGGGCGGTCCGGCTTCGGTCACCGACATCGATGGCCCGCGCGCCGCACAGGCGGTGTTCGACGCCGCTGTTCCGGTGCTCGGCATCTGCTACGGCGAGCAGGCGCTGTGCGCGCAGCTCGGCGGGGCGGTGACCGCTTCGGACCACCGCGAGTTCGGCCGCGCCTTTATCGACATCGTGGCGGGCAGCAGCCTGTTCGACGGGCTGTGGGCGACCGGCGAGCGCCATCAGGTGTGGATGAGCCACGGCGACCGCATCGACGCGATTCCGCCGGGCTTCGCCGTCGTCGCGCGCTCCGACGGCGCGCCGTTCGCCGCCATCGCCGACGAGGTCCGCCGCTACTACGGCGTCCAGTTCCACCCCGAGGTTTACCACACGCCCGACGGGGCCAAGCTGCTGGCGAACTTCGTCCGGCATGTCGCCGGTTGCGTGCCAACCTGGACGATGGCCGAGTTCCGCGCCGCCAAGGTCGCCGCGATCCGCGCGCAGGTCGGCAGCGAGCGCGTCCTGTGCGGGCTGTCGGGCGGCGTCGACTCAGCCGTCGCGGCGGTGCTCATCCACGAGGCGATCGGCGACCAGCTGACCTGCGTTTTCGTCGATCACGGGCTGCTCCGCGCCGGCGAGGCCGAGCAGGTCGTCGGGCTGTTCCGCGAACACTACCGCATTCCGCTGGTGCACGTCGATGCGTCGGCGCGCTTCCTTAGCGGGCTGGCGGGGATCACCGACCCCGAAGCCAAGCGCAAGCTGATCGGCAAGAGCTTCATCGACGTGTTCGAGGCCGAGGCCGCCAAGCTGGGCGGGGCGAAGTTCCTGGCGCAGGGCACGCTGTATCCCGACGTTATCGAGAGCGTCAGCTTCACCGGCGGGCCATCGGTGACGATCAAGAGCCACCACAATGTCGGCGGGTTGCCCGCACGCATGAACATGGCGCTGGTCGAGCCGCTGCGCGAGCTGTTCAAGGATGAGGTTCGCGTGCTCGGCGTCGAGCTCGGGCTGCCGCCGGCATTTGTCGGCCGCCATCCGTTTCCCGGACCGGGGCTGGCGATTCGCATCCCGGGTGAAGTCACCGCTGAAAAGTGCGCGATCCTGCGTAAGGCCGACACCATCTACCTCGACGAAATTCGCAAGGCCGGGCTGTACGACGCGATCTGGCAGGCGTTCGCGGTGCTGCTGCCGGTTCGCACCGTAGGTGTCATGGGCGACGGACGCACCTACGACTTCGTCTGTGCGCTGCGCGCCGTGACCTCGGTCGACGGCATGACCGCCGACGTCTACCCGTTCGACAGCACCTTCCTGAGTTCGGTGGCGACGCGCATCGTCAACGAGGTCGGCGGTATCAACCGGGTGGTGTATGATTACACCAGCAAGCCGCCCGGCACGATCGAGTGGGAGTAGCCAGTGTCGGTGCACTACACGCTCGATACCGCGACCAGCCGCGTCACGCCGACGCCCGCGCCGATGAAGCGGCTGACGGTGCCGCAGATTGCCCGGCGCAAGGGCGGCGAGCCGATCGTCATGCTGACCGCGTACACGGCGCGGATGGCGCAGCTGCTCGACCCGCACTGCGACCTGCTGCTGGTTGGCGACAGCCTCGCGCAGGTCGTCTACGGCCTCGACTCGACGGTGCGGGTGACGCTCGACATGATGTGCGCCCACGGGGCGGCAGTGGTGCGCGGCTCGTACCACAGCGTCGTCATCGTCGACTTGCCGTTCGGCAGCTATGAAGCCAGCCCCGAGCAAGCGTTTGCGTCCGCCGCGCGTGTGCTTGCCGAAACCGGCGCGGCGGGAGTCAAGATGGAGGGCGGCGTCGCGATGGCTCCGACGGTCGCGTTCCTGACGGCACGCGGCATCCCGGTGATGGGGCACGTCGGGCTGACGCCGCAGTCGATCAACGCGCTCGGCAGCTATGCGGCGCGCGGCAAGCAGCCTGCCGACTATGATCGCATTGCCGCCGACGCCGCTGCGGTCTGCGCGGCGGGGGCGTTTGCCATCGTCATCGAAGGTGTCGTCGAGCCGCTGGCGGCGGCGATCACCGCGCAGGTCACCTGCCCGACGATCGGCATCGGCGCGTCGGCGGCGTGCGACGGCCAGGTGCTCGTCATCGACGACATGCTCGGTATGTTCGAGCGCACCGCGCGTTTCGTGCGCCGCTTCGACGATTTTGCGGCGCGCATCGGTACCGCCGCCGCGAGCTATGCCGCGGCGGTGCGGACGCGCGAGTTCCCTGCAGCGGTGCATCTTTACGAGGCGGCGGCCCCGGTTGCGGCGGCCCCGGTTGCGGAAATGCCGGATACACCGATGGCTTCGTCCACCCGCCCGCCTGAGGCCTAGCCCGCTAAGACTTTGCGCGCCGCCGTTCCGATCGCTAAGGATCGGCCGCGCTACTGGAGAGTGAATTGCCCAAGCAAGACGTGACCGACGCCGCTTTCCTGCGCGAAGTCGACGAGGAATACCGCCGCAGCCAGATTGCCGGGCTATGGTCGCGCTATGGCCGCCTCGCGCTGGTTGGGCTGGTGCTGCTGCTGGTCGCCGTCGCGGGGCTGCTCTACTGGCGCGCCGACCGCGCCAAGCAGGCCGGGCTGGCAGGCGAGCAGCTGACGCAAGCGCTCGCCAAGGTCGACGCTGGCGACACCGCGGGAGCGGCGCCGATCCTCGCCGATCTCGCCAAGTCGCCGCGACCGGGCTACCGCGCGCTGGCCGAGCTGGCGCAGGCGGCGAGCGCGACGCAGGGCGGCAACATGCCGCGTGCGCTGGCGCTGTACCGCGCAATCAGCGCCGATGCCGAGCTCGCGCCGCCATTCCGCGATCTCGCGACGATCAAGGCGACGCGGATCGAATTCGACACGCTGCCACCGGCGACGGTGATCAGCCGCCTGCAGGCGCTCGCGGTGCCCGGCAATCCGTGGTTCCCGGTCGCCGCCGAGATGACCGCCATCGCGCAGATGCGCGCCGGCAAGCCCGCGCTCGCCGGGCCGTTGTTCGCCGCCATCGCGCGCGATGCGGAAGCCCCGCCGTCGCTACGCGGCCGTGCGGCGCAACTGGCGGAGTCGCTCGGGGCATCGCCGGTCAAGGCAGCTGCGAATCCGGTACCCGCGACAACCGCTTCACCGCAGGCTGCGATCATTCCGGCAGCCGCACCCAAGAACGCGTCAGGACCTGCCAAGTGACTTTCCGCAACCGCAACCTTATCGCGTTCGCCGCGACCGCCGTGCTGCTGGCGTCGTGCCATCATGGCAAGGTGCTCGGCCACAAGCCGAAGACGCCGACGACCGGCACCCGCATCCCGGTGCTCGACTTCGAGACCAAGGTGCAGGCCGAGCCCGAACTCGCCGGGCTGACGGTGGCGCTGCCGGCACCGCAGGTCAACGCCGACTGGCCGCAGCCGGGCGGCTCGCCGTCGAAGGCCAATGGTCAGCTGGCTTTACCGGAGAACCTCAGCCGCGCGTGGACCGCGTCGATCGGCAAGGGCAGCACCGCCACGCGGCGGCTCAACGCGGCACCGGTCGTGTTGGACGGGCGGGTGTTCACCATGGACTCCGGTGCTTCGGTCCGCGCCTTCGACATGAAGACCGGCGCGGTCGAGTGGACGCAGACGATTGCCTATAAGAAAAAGCACAACGCGGCATTCGGCGGCGGTGTCAGCGCGGGTGACGGGCGCGTCTATGCAACGACCGGCGACGGCGTCGTCGCGGCGTTTGACGCGGCGACCGGCAAGCAGCTGTGGCGCGACGAGCTGACCGCGCCGTTCCGCAACGCGCCTGCAGTAGCGGGCAACACGATCTACGCGATCACGCAAGACAACCAGCTGTTCGCGCTCGGGGCCGAGAAGGGCGAGACGAAGTGGTCGGTGGCGGGCACCGTCGAAGTCGCCGGGTTGCTCGGTGCAGGCGCTCCGGCGATCGCGCTCGACACCGTCGTCGTCGGTTATTCGAGCGGCGAGCTTAACGCGCTCCGCGTCGAGAACGGCCGCACCGTCTGGGCGGACGCACTGGCGCGGACCGGGCGCAGCACCGCCTTGAACGCGCTGACCGACATCGACGCGTCGCCGGTGATCGACCGCGGGCGCGTCTTCGCGATCGGCCACGGCGGGCGCATGGTGGCGCTCGAACTCGCCACCGGGCAGCGCGTCTGGGAGCGCAACTTCGCCGGCATCTCGACGCCGTGGGTGGCGGGCGACTTCATCTATGCCGTGACACTCGATGCCGAACTCGTCTGCCTGACGCGCGGCGAGGGCAAGATCAGGTGGGTTACGCAGCTGCCGCGCTACGCCCACCGCGACGACAAGAAGAAAGGCAAGGGCTCGTACCAGTGGTTCGGCCCGGTGCTCGCCTCGGACCGCTTGGTACTTTCGGGATCGAACGGCCAGCTGATCTCGGTATCGCCCTACACCGGCAAGATCCTGTCGGCGGTGCGGCTCGCCAAACCCGCCTTCCTGCCGCCGATCGTGGCGAGCAACATGGTGTTCGTGATCGACGACAAGGGGCGGCTGAGCGCGTATCGATAGCAGCCACTGCCGTTGCGGACGATAGGGCATCGGCGCAGTCGTCACGTGTGGCGAACTAAGCTACAGCCCGGTCATGATCCCCCGCGCTCCCACCGTCGTTATCGTCGGCCGTCCCAATGTCGGTAAATCGACGCTG
>CAXTTR010000218.1:0-5493 GCA_964247215.1 uncultured Sphingomonadaceae bacterium | reverse complement strand
AGCCCGATCTCGAAGTGCACGTCGTCGATCAGCAGGTCCCAATAGCGATGCTGGATAACGATCGTCATCTCGTCGGGATAGCGTTCAAGCAGGTGCTTGGGCATCATCACGCCGGGCGCGCGGGTGCGGAAGGCGATGTAGAAATGATGCGCGCCGGGAAGCCCGCCCTCGGCATCGATCTTGTCGAGCACGCGCCGGACAACCGAGCGCAGCGCGTCCTGCACGATCTCATCATACGGGATCAGGCTATCGACCGTAACGTCGTTCACGTCGCTCACTCCGGTTGGCGGCCCAAGTGGCGCGGCGGCGCGCGGCGGTCAAGTGGGGAGCTTCTGTTGCTCGGTGCTCCCCGGACCGCCGGTTTCCGCTTCTGTTGCCCGGTGCGGCCCGAACCGCGCTTTCGGCCAGTGTAACTTAGTCCGTTAGGACCGGGTTACGCTGCGATTGCGAATGCCTCGTTGTCGTTGGCATTTATGGTGTTTGAACGGTTTAACGGCTCATTCAGGCCGGGCAAAAGTTATCGTCCTTCAACACACGTCGATCCTATTTCGGCCCCATGCCGCCCCCGACAACGGGGATGGAGTGGTGGAGCCGCCGGGTACCGCCCCCGGGTCCGCTGTGTCTATTTCACGACACCATTTATCGCCATAGCGCGCTGTTTCCAGCAAGCCCGGCTGATATAGAGCATTTCTTACCGCTTGGAAAGGTCAGGCAGCGCGGAAGAAACGCGCCTGATTGGCGGCGGCGGGGAATGACTGCTGCGCGCTTACCGGACGTGCGCCGACAATCTTCATATAGTGATCGAGCATGCCTTGATTGATCTCGTCCCAGTCATAGCGCTGGCTGGCGGCGAGCCCGGCCTGACCGGCGGCATGGCGCGCGGCGGGGTTGCTCAGGTAATACGTCAGCGCGGCCGCATAGCCGTCGATGTCGCCTGGCGTCACGAGCAAGCCGTTAACGCCGTTCTCGACAAGACTCGTCGTGCCCGTAGCGCGCGCGCCGACAACCGCCAACCCGCTCGCCATCGCTTCGAGCGTGACATTACCGAACGTTTCGGTGATCGACGGGTTAAACAGCATGTCGGCCGACGCGAAGGCGCGGGCCAGGTCAGTGCCGCCGAGATGGCCGGTATAGACCGCGCCGGGCAGCCGCGCCTCGATCGCGCCGCGTGCGGGGCCTTCGCCGACAATCAGTACGCGGTGCGGAACGCCCCTTGCGGTAAGCTTGACCATCACGTCGGCAAAGACGTCGAGACCCTTTTCAAGCACCAGCCGCCCAACGAAGGCGATCACCGCCTCATCGTCGCCGATGCCGTGCTGGCGCCGCCAGTCAAGGTCGCGCCGCCCAGGATTGAACAGCGCGCGGTCGACGCCGCGGCTCCAGATCGCAACGCGCTGTGCCATGCCGTCGGCGCGCAGCACCTCGGCCATGCCCTCCGACGGGGCGTAAATCTCGGCCAAGTCGCCGTAGAAGCGCCGCATGATATTAGCGATAAAGCGGTTGACCCACGCGAGGCCGTAATAGGTCAAATAGGTGTCAAAGCGCGTGTGAACCGAGGCGACAACGGGGATGCCCATGTCGCGCGCCAATGCCTTGGCGCGAAAGCCGACGCGGTCGGGCGATGACAGATGAAACAGCGTCGGTGCGAACGCCTTGATGTCGCGGCGCACCTCCGGGGGCAGCCCGAAAGCAAACCGGTACTCGCCACGGGTAGGGATCTTGAAGGCCGGCACCGAGACCAGCGTACCCGTCGGCTCGAACGCCGGCGTGCTGCTGGTCGGCGAATACACCCGGACGGCAACGCCCTGGCGTTCGAGAAAGCCGACCAGCCGATTGAGCGACTGGTTCGCGCCGTCGCGCACATAATTGTAATTGCCCGAAAACAGGGCGACGCGAAGCTGGTTCTGACGCACTGGGCGGTTGTCCCGACGATTGCCGACTAACGGCAGGTACAAACGCATTGTGACCGCGGTGGGGCGCAACCTGAATGAAATGTGATGGCCGGTGCAACGTAAAAACAAGCGGCGGCTTGTCGGCACTGCAGGCTCGGGTCAGGTCTGCTCAATTGTTCTATAACGCCGGACGCGTCTCCGCGCCTGCGGCTTCCAGCGAAACTTCGACAACTGCGTTATGCGCTTGCGGGTAAGCCGGGCCGGACTAGAAGGTCGGCACCGCTACCGGGCAGCGTCCGTAAGCGCTGTATCGTGCTTAGGGGAGTTCAAGGACCAGGTCCATTACACCTGGCAGCAGTATCAGACAGTTGGACAGTCACTGGGGTCGCCCGACGGGCGTGTCTTGCAACGTATTTACCCTTCCTTGTATGAGCCGCCAGCGAGTTAGCTCACGCCTAGCCGGGTCAACGCGGATACCGCTTCACCCGCGGTACGGCGAGACGTGCGCGTGGCCGTGGTGGTAATGGGGTGCCGGGTCGGCGTGATCGTCGTTGGCCTTGACGCTTATTACATTGACCGCGCCGAAGCGCACGCCGCGCTCGGCGATAACCTGCGCGGCGAAGGCATCGACCGCCGCCGTTGATCCGCGAAGCATTACGGTCTCCAGCGACGACTCATGATCGAGCACGACGTGCATCGTCGCAACGACGATGTCATGCTGGGCATGTTGCAGGTCGAGCAACCGCTGCGCCAGCGCGCGGGTGCGGTGATCGTAGACATAGCTCAAACTCGCGACGCAACTGCCGCCCCGGCTCGCGGCGAGCCGTTCGCCATCGACCAGTTGGCGGACGAGATCGCGCACCGCCTCCGACCGGCTAGTGTAGGCGCGCTCGCGGACGATCGCGTCGAAACGCGCCGCAAGGTCGTCGTCGAGGGAGATGGTGACACGCTGCATGTCGGTTCTCGGGTTAAGCCGCTAGCCTAATCGAACTAGACGTCAACACAATGTGGCAGGCGCTCGTTCAAACCGGGGTGGACTTCACTGCCGTCCGCGCCCATTTCGGCGGTAATGCTTGCCGCCCTGCCCCGCGCCGTCACACGCCCGCTAATCGACCCCTACGGCCGGACGATCGATTACCTGCGCGTTTCGGTTACCGACCGCTGCGACTTCCGCTGTGTCTATTGCATGTCCGAGCACATGACGTTCCTGCCCAAGGCCGAGGTGCTCAGCCTTGAGGAGATCGACCGCTTGGCGAGCGCCTTTGTCCGCCGCGGGACGCGCAAGCTGCGACTCACCGGCGGCGAACCCTTGGTGCGGCGCGGGCTGATCGACCTCGTCCGTTCGCTATCACGGCACCTGGCGAGCGGCGCGCTCGACGAGCTGACGCTGACCACCAACGGCTCGCAGCTGCGGGGCCATGCGCGCGACCTCGCCGACGCCGGGGTGCGCCGCATCAACGTCAGCCTCGACACGCTCGACGCCGGCAAGTTCGCGCGGATCACGCGCTGGGGTCGGCTGCCGCAGGTGCTCGACGGCATCGCGGCGGCGACCGAGGCAGGGCTGCACGTCAAGATTAACATGGTCGCGCTGAACGGCATCAACGACGACGAGATCGGCGACATGCTGGCGTGGTGTGCGGCGTCCGGACACGACCTCGTGCTGATCGAGACGATGCCGCTGGGCGACGTCGAGGAGGACCGCACCGACCGCTATCTGCCGCTGAGTCGGGTGCGTGCCCAGCTGGAACGCCGCTTGACGCTGATCAACCTCCCCGACTCGACCGGCGGCCCGGCGCGCTATGTCCGGGTCGCCGAGACCGGCCAGCGGCTCGGCTTCATCACGCCGCTGACGCACAATTTCTGCGAGAGCTGCAACCGCGTTCGGCTGACCGCGACCGGCATGCTGTATATGTGCCTCGGCCAGGATGACGCCGCCGACCTGCGGGCCGTGATCCGTGCAAGTGAGAGCGAAGCCGGGCTCGACGCGGCGCTCGATGCGGCGATCGCGCGCAAGCCGAAGGGGCATGATTTCGTCATAGACCGCGCCCGCGCCCGGCCTGCGGTGGCGCGCCATATGAGCGTCACCGGCGGGTGAGACTAGCGCTGCTGGTTTCACCGACTCCGGCTGCGGAAGCTGCGGCGGCGTCACTGCGTATGCTGTACGACTGGCTGCCCGTCCGCGACGCTGATGTCGTCGTGGCGCTCGGCGGCGACGGCTTCCTATTGCAAGCACTCCACGCCGCGCTACACGCGCGTCAGCCGCGGCCGGTGTTCGGAATGAACCTTGGGACGATCGGCTTCATGATGAACGATTATCGCGACCTCGGCTTGCCCGAGCGAATTGCGGCGGCGCGGACCTTCAAGCTCCACCCGCTACGGATGGAGGCGCGAACGATGGCGGGCGAGCTGGTGGTGTCGCCCGCGATCAACGAGGTCTCGCTGCTGCGCGAAACACGTCAGGCGGCGAAGATTGAGATCAGCATCGACGGCAAGGTCCGCATGGCCGAGTTGGCGGCGGATGGCGTACTGGTGTCGACCCCGGCGGGGTCGACCGCGTACAATCTATCCGCAAACGGGCCGATCCTGCCGCTGCAGGCCGATCTGCTGGCGCTGACGCCGATCAGCCCGTTCCGGCCGCGGCGCTGGCGCGGCGCGCTGCTGCCCGACAGTTCGGTCGTCGAGTTCCGCATCCTCGAAGCCGCCAAGCGCCCGGTCAGCGCCGTCGCCGATCAGCTCGAGGTCCGCGACGTTGCCAGTGTCCGCGTCAGCACCGACCGTACTGTTACGCTCGACCTGCTGTTCGACCCCGGCTACGCGCTCGACGACCGTATCTTCCTCGAACAGTTTCAGAGCTAGAATGACTGCCATTGTTAGTGACCGTTAGCAGGGGTTGTTAGTCGTCAAAGGCGGTGCTATCGCGCCCGCTCATTCCCTGGTAGCTCAGCGGTAGAGCGTTCGACTGTTAATCGAAATGTCGCAGGTTCGAATCCTGCCCGGGGAGCCATCCTACAACGCGAGCGGACTGATCGCCGATGTCACTGGCAATATCGTCCGTGCCGCGGCGGCGCGTTCGGGCTCGACGTCGCCAGCGAGTATAGCGAGTATAATGCATCGGACTTCATCGACGCCGCCACCAAGCTCGCACCGGCGCGCGACGGCGTTCGCGCCATGAGCTCCGGCGGGGTTCCCGCACCAGTTCGACGGCCTCGGCCGCACCGATGGCGGCATTCGTCAACACCACGTCTTCGTTCACCGTGTCAGGTGTCTCGCTACGCGCCGATCTGGCGACCGCGAGCGCGGGGTTCACGTGGCGGCTGAGCGCGCCGATGCTAGGCTCGAGTTGCTGCATCGGCGCGCGAATATTTCTAGTATGGCTGAGTTCAATTGTGTCATGGCCGAAGCTGACAACCGTCCCGGTCTGGAGACATCTGGGCTGCTTGACCATTTCGGCGTCGCCCTGACGGCGTTCGGTGAGCAGGCAGCCCATGCAGCGATTATTGTTAGCGGCCGCTTGGACGGCAACGGCCGAGGCGGCGAGCTCACCCTGTCCGACCTGATGGTTCGTGCCATCGCCAGGGTCGAAAATCTGCCTGTGCTTTGC
>CAXTTR010000217.1:0-5520 GCA_964247215.1 uncultured Sphingomonadaceae bacterium | reverse complement strand
GATCAAGCTTTGCGAAGAGCTGTTCTCGGCGGCGCGCTCGGAGTTCAAGCACCTCGAGTTCTTCTACTTCCACAACTGCCCCTACGAAGCGGTGTGGCAGGACAATAAGCGGCGCTGGACCGAGCGGACACCGATGATGGACGTGCTGCACAAGTATCCGCACGACTATAAGGTGGTGTTTGTCGGCGACGCCTCGATGTCACCGTACGAGATCAACTATCCCGGCGGGTCGGTCGAGCATTGGAACGAGGAGAGCGGCGAAACCTGGCTGCGGCGGGTGCTCGACGTCTATGCCGCGTCGGTGTGGCTCAATCCGATACCGGAGAAAAGCTGGGGGCACGGCCAGTCGATCCAAATGATCAAGGCGGTGATGGAGGACCGCATGTACCCGCTGACGCTCGGCGGGCTCGATGCCGCAATGCGCGAGCTGACGCGGGCGCGGTGACAGGTTATCGATTGAACCGCTAGCGCACCGACAGCGGCATCGACCCGAGCCACACGTTGATTAGCAGCACTACAGCGGCGCCGATCATCAGCCAGGCATTGAGCGGCTTGCCCCGCCGCCGCCACAGCAGCCACACGCCGCGCCCGATCAGTGCGAAGGCGGCGAGCACCGCGGCCGACAGCAGCGCCTCGGTCATACCGTCAGCGCCTGCCGGACGGCGTGATCCCACGCGGCGGTGTCGGCAACCCGCGTCGCCGGGTCCATCGCCGGCTCGAAGCGCTGACCCGGCTGCCGCATCACCGCAACCGCATCGTCCAACGTGGTGAACAGCCCTGCCCCCAGTGCCGCCAGCATCGCGCAGCCGAGCGCGGTTGTCTCGATCACCCGCGGGCGCTCGACCAGCATATTGAGGACGTCGGCGAGATGCTGGCACAGCCAGTCGTTCGCCACCATGCCGCCGTCGATGCGCAGCACCGTCGGCGTCACCCCGTCGGCGGCCAGCGCGCGCAGCAGATCCGCAGTCTGGTGCGCCATGGCTGCCAAGGTCGCGCGGACGAGATGGGCGCGCGTTGTCGCCGCGGTCAGCCCGGTGACGAGGCCGCGCACGTCGCTGCGCCAGTGCGGCGCGCCCATGCCGGCGAAGGCGGGGACGACGACGACACCGCCGGTGTCGGGTACCGAGCGCGCCAGTGCCTCGGACTCAGCGGCCGTATCGATCACGCCGATGCCGTCGCGCAGCCATTGCACCGCTGCCCCGCCAGTGAAGACGCTGCCCTCGAGCGCGTACGCCGGCACGCCGTTCAGCTGCCATGCCAGCGTCGACAACAGCCGGTGACTTGACGCCTGCGGATCGGGCCCGGCATGGGCGAGCAAGAAGATGCCGGTCCCGTACGTCGCCTTGACCATGCCCGGCTGGAGGCAGCCCTGCCCGATCGCGGCGGCATGCTGGTCGCCGGCACTGGCGGTGATCGGCAGCTCGCGCCCGAGCAGGCGCGTCAAGCCGAGCTGCCCAGCGCAGTCAGTAACCTCGGGCAGCGCCGCCAGCGGGACACGAAACCGCGCTGCCAGCCCCGCATCCCACCTGCCGGTTACCACGTTCATCAACAGTGTCCGTCCGGCGTTGGTTGCGTCGGTCGCGTGCTCGCGCCCCTCGGTCAGCTTGTATAGCAGCCATGCATCGACTGTTCCAGCCAGCAGCCGCCGATCGCGCGCCGCCGCCTGCACCGCCGGGCTATGGTCGAGCAACCAGGCGATCTTGGTTGCTGAGAAGTACGGGTCGAGCAGCAGGCCCGTGGCGGCCTGCACCTCAGCCTCGAAACCCTCGTCCCGCAGAGCGGCACAGCGGTCCGCCGTGCGCCGGTCCTGCCAGACGATCGCCGGGGCGAGCGGTTCGCCAGTCACCCGGTCCCAGGCGACGACGGTCTCGCGCTGGTTGGTGATGCCGACCGCGGCGATACGCTCGGCCCCGACCGCGTCCGCCACCTCGCGCAGGCACGCCAGGCTTAACGTCCAGATCTCAGCCGCGTCATGCTCGACCCAGCCCGGCTGCGGGTAGTGCTGGGTCAGCGGCCGGGCGCTGGCTGCGACGATGTTACCCCAAAGGTCGAAGACCAGCGCCCGCGTCGATGTCGTCCCCTCATCCAGCACCAGTATGAGCGAGTCGGCGGGGGTAAGCGCGGCACCGGGGCTATCCGAAGTCATGCGGCTCCCCTAACAAGCGGCTGGAGCGAAGGATAGCGCATGCGCGACACGGTCGACCTGCTCATCATCGGCGGCGGCATCAACGGCGCGGGTATCGCCCGTGACGCCGCTGGCCGCGGGCTGTCGGTGGCACTGGTGGAGGCCGGTGACCTCGGCGGCGCGACGTCGAGCGCGTCGACCAAGCTGATCCACGGCGGGCTGCGCTACCTCGAATTCTACCAGTTCGGCCTCGTCCGCAAGGCGCTCGCCGAGCGCGAGGTGCTGCTCGACATCGCGCCGCACATCAGCTGGCCGCAGCCGTTCGTGCTGCCCGTCACCGCCGACCGCCCCGAGTGGCAGCTGCGCGCCGCGCTGTTCCTCTACGACCATCTCACCAGGCGCAACACCGTCCCCGGCTCGGCGCGCATCGACCTCCGGCAGGAGCGCTCCGGCCGCTCGCTCAATGCCAAATACGCCCGCGCCTACCGCTACTGGGACGGCTGGGTCGACGACGCGCGGCTGGTTATCGCCAACGTCCGCGACGCCGCCGATCGCGGTGCCGTGGTCCACACCCGCACCCGCGTCACCGAAGCCCGCCACGACGGCGAGCGCTGGCTCGCCACCCTCGACGACGGCACCGAGCTCGCCGCGAACACCATCGTCAACGCCGCCGGGCCGTGGGCCGAGCAGGTCGCGCGCGACGTCCTTGGCCGCAATGACGCCCCCGGGCTGCGGCTGGTGCAGGGCTCGCACATCGTCACGCGCCGCGTCCACCTCGGGCGCGATGCCTTCATGCTGCAGCAGCCCGACGGCCGCATCGTCTTCGTGCTGCCCTACGAGCACGATTCCTCGCTGATCGGCACTACCGAACACGTTGTCGACTCGCCCGTCGCGGTCAGCGTCACCGACGGCGAGACCGGCTATCTACTGGCCGCCGTCAACCGCTTTCTCGCCCGTCCGCTTAGCCACGCCGACATCGTCTACCGCTACGCCGCCGTCCGGCCCCTGGTGCTCGAAGCCGGCAAGGGCGAGCGCGAGACATCGCGTGACTATACGCTTGTCGAACACTCGGGTGTGCCCGCGCTGACCGTCGTCGGCGGCAAGATCACCACCTACCGCGTCCTCGCCGAAGCCGTCCTCAAGCTGGTCGCCCCCGCCACGAAGCCATGGACCGCGACCGTGCCGTTGCCCGGCGGTGACATCGAGCGCTTAAGCGGCGAGACCGGCCAGGCCGCCTTCGCGCGCTGGCTCGCTAACCTGACCGGCGAATACGCCAACTACGACCCCAAAATCGTCAAACGCCTCGCCCGCACGCTCGGCAGCGCCGCCGAACCGCTGCTCGCGGGCGGTCTCGGCGCAAACCTCGGCGGGCTGTTCGAAGCCGAACTCGATCACTTCACGCAGCGCGAATGGGCGACTACCGCCGACGACGTGCTGTGGCGGCGCACCAAGCAGGGGCTTCACATCGATGCCGCTGCCAAGGCGCGCGTCGCCGCATGGTTCGGCGAAGCCGCGCCTGCGCCGGGACCGTCCGACGCCGCGCCGAAACACCGCTTCGCGACGCCGGGAGCGGTCTGAGCGTTAGCCCGCGGCCAGAGGCCGGAAAGCGACGCAAAGGCGACAGGTGCAAAGCTTAATTTGTCAACCGGAACAACAGGTTGTGACCCCGTTAATAATGTGCATCGCGGCGTATTCAGCTGGTCACTTGCCCGCGATGCTCCGGGCGCAGGTCGCAACGTCCAAGATTGGTTGAGCATCGCTCCGGAGACAACTCGGCCCGGAGTGAAGTAATTGGGTACAAGACGGCCAGGGCATGCATTTGTCATCCGGCATCCTAACCATATCGGCTCGCTGTAGGACAGCGTTAAATGTGGTTGCGGCTTCGGCGCAGCCCGGCGAACTAAGGGCGACGTTGATCCAAGCCGCGTGGCTCTTTCCAGCCCTCTCCCGGTCCTTACGGGAGAAGGCTGGGTGAGGGTCTTGTCACTTCAACCGCCCAAAGCCAATCAAGCAGTGCTCGCGTCCGGCATGCACGAGGACCAACGTCGCCGCGCTTCTCGGCTGCAGCGCAAGCCGCTCACGTAACCCTCTCCCGTAAAGGCGGAAAAGAGCTAGAAAGGATCGCGACAAACGGAAATTCGGTCAGTCGAGTACCGTCACCGCATCCCCTTCGCGCACCCATCCCGGCCGCGCCACCGAGGCGTACATCGTCAACGCATTGCCTAACTCGCGCGCCACCGTACGCAGCACCCGCGGATCGCGCGTCCCGGTATCCGGATCGATCGTCACCATCGCACAGCGCGGCGCGGGCGCGGCGAGCAGCAGCACCGCCGCGTCGTCGCCGCTGCCGAGCCGCAGCCGGCGGCCCTGCCACGCGTCCTCGTAGAGATCGCTCTCGATGACGATGTTCGCCCGGAACCGCCGCCGGTCGAGGCTGCCGCCGTGCAGCCGGTCGAGCCGCGCCAGGCTCGCGGTCGCCACCACCGATACCGGCATCGCATCATACGCCCCCGTCCCGAGCTGCAGCAGGTCCGCCGCGAGGCCGCTCCCGGCCTCGATGTCCTCCCGCAGCGCCGGATCGCCCAGCCGCAGCCGGCCGCCGCCGGGCGTCTCGACCATCACCGCCGACGTCCGCGGCTGCTCGGGATCGTCGTAGCGCGGCCGGTACCGCACCAGTCCGGAATAATCCCGCCCGGTCAGCCACGGAAAGCGCGTCGCATTCCCGCGCCGCACGAACGCATATTGCCGGTCCCCCTCGATCCCCTGCCAATCGATCTCAGCCGAAGCGCGGCGCTCGCCGGCCATGGATTTGACGGGGTAGCGGGTGATTTCGAGGATGCGGGGGATGCTGATGTCTGGTGTCACCTCTGATCAGTAAAAAAACAATAGAGCTACCGCTCCATTCTTGCCGCATTCCGCTCGCTTAAAGTCAATGGCCGATTGGGCACGAACGGCATATCGACCGGCTCCTGCGGCCTCAGCGGTTGTTGTGCTGCCAAATGCGGCTGGCGCTTAGGTTGTGGTCTGGCGTGCGGCCCCGGCGGCATCCATCCGGTAAACGTGTGCTGGTCATAGCGGTGTAAAATATTGTCACCGTTGGTGAACTTAGTCTTGACGTGCATGATTTTGGGCGTTTCCCACTTGCGCAGGCCAGGGCTGACGTCGGTACGGCTATGCGTTACTTTGATGTCGCTGAAGGATGTTTCGCCAAAACTGATATCACCGGCGTAATTACACACGCCGATAGAAACTTTCGGAAATAAACCACCTGCGTCATATTCATGCTGTTTAATTGCAACATTCAGCGTCATTGGACCATAGATGATCGCGCCATCGACCTTGAAGACTATTTGGGTCGGATCATTTGGCAGAAAAAGAACTTCAACAAGGCACGG
>CAXTTR010000216.1:0-5551 GCA_964247215.1 uncultured Sphingomonadaceae bacterium | reverse complement strand
CCCCGATAAAGCTGCGGCGATGCGCTATACCGAAGCGCGGCTGGCGAAGGTAGCGGACGAGCTGCTCACCGACATCGACAAGGACACCGTCGATTTCACCGCCAACTACGATGCGTCCGAGCACGAGCCGTCGGTGCTGCCGGCGCGGTTCCCGAACCTGCTGGTCAACGGCGCGGGCGGCATCGCGGTCGGCATGGCGACCAACATCCCGCCGCACAACCTCGGCGAGGTGCTCGACGCGACGCGCGCCTATATCGACAACCCGGCGATCACCGTCGACGAGTTGATGGCGCACCTGCCCGCGCCAGATTTCCCCACCGGCGGGCTGCTGCTCGGCACCAGCGGCATCCGCGCCGCCTATCACACCGGGCGCGGCACGGTGATCATGCGCGCGCGCGCCGTCATCGAGGAGGGCCGCGGCGACCGGCGTTCGGTCGTGCTGACCGAGATCCCCTACCAGCTTGGCAAAAACGGCTTGGTCGAGAAACTTGCCGAAGCGGTCAAGGACAAACGCATCGAGGGCGTCAGCGACATCCGCGACGAGAGCAGCCGCGAGGGCGTGCGCGTCGTGCTCGACCTCAAGCGCGATGCGGTCGCCGAGGTCGTGCTCAACCAGATGTACCGCCACACCCCGGCGCAATCATCGTTCGCGATCAACATGCTGGCGATCCGCGGCGGCCGTCCCGAACTCCTCAACCTGCGCGACGTCATCGAGGCGTTCGTCAAGTTCCGCGAGGAGGTCATCACCCGGCGCTCGAAGTTCGAGCTCAACAAGGCCCGCGAGCGCGCCCACCTGCTGCTCGGGCTGGTGGTCGCGGTGTCGAACCTCGACGAGGTCGTCCGCATCATCCGCGCCGCGGCGACGCCTGCCGAAGCGCGCGCCGAGCTGCTGGCGCGGACGTGGGACGTGACCGAGATCCGGCCGTACCTGGCGCTGGTCGAGGCGGTCGAGGGCAGCGCCGAGGGCGACATCTATAAACTGTCCGACCTGCAGGTTCGCGCCATTCTCGACCTGCGGCTGTCGAAGCTGACCGCGCTCGGCCGCGACGAGATCGGCGACGAACTTAAGGAACTGGCCGCGAGCATATCCGAGCTGCTCGAAATCCTCGCCGACCGCGCCAAGCTCTACAAGGTGCTGCGCGGCGAGTTGGACGGCGCCGATCCGTTCGTCACCAAGCGCCGCACCGAACTGGTCACCGCGGGCGACGACATCGACGACGAGGATTTGATCACCCGCGAGGACATGGTCGTGACGGTGACCATGACCGGCTACATTAAGCGCGTCGCGCTGAGCGAATACCGGGCGCAGCGCCGCGGCGGCAAGGGTCGCTCGGGCATGTCGACCAAGGACGAGGACATCGTCACCAATCTGTTCGTGACCTCGACGCACACGCCGGTGCTGTTCTTCTCATCTGCCGGCAAGGTCTATCGCCTGAAAGTTTGGAAGCTGCCGCTGGGCAGCCCGACCGCGAAAGGCCGCCCGATGGTGCAGCTGCTGCCGCTTGCCGAGGGCGAGACGATCACCACCGTGCTGCCGCTGCCCGAGGACGAGACCGAGTGGGCCAAGCTCCACGTCATGTTCGCCACCGCGCACGGCTCGGTGCGGCGCAACTCCATGGACGCATTCGCCAACATCCAGTCGAACGGCAAGCTCGCGATCCGCTTCGAGGACGGCGACGACGACCGGCTGATCGCGGTCGCCGCCTGCGATGCCGGCGACGACGTGTTCCTTGCGGCGCGCGGCCGCAAGGCGATCCGCTTCGCCGTCGAAGACGTCCGCGAGTTCGTCAGCCGCACCTCGACCGGGGTGCGCGGCATGAGCCTGGCAAAGGCCGACGAGGTCATTGCGATGTCGATCCTCAAACCCTTTCCCGCCAGCACCGACGAGCGCGAGGATTACCTCAAGGCCGCGCCGTGGAAGCCCGACCCCGGCGAGCGCGTGCTCTCCGAAACCCGCGCCGCCGAGTTCGCCGCCGCCGAGCAGTTTATCCTGACCGTTACCTCGAAGGGCTTCGGCAAGCGCAGCAGCGCCTATGAATACCGCCAGTCGGGCCGCGGCGGACAAGGCATCGCCAACATCGCCGACAGCGAACGCAACGGGCATGTCGTCGCAAGCTTCCCTGCGACCGACCCCGACCAGCTGATGCTGGTCACCGACCAGGGCAAGCTGATCCGCATGCCGGTGCGCCAGATCCGCATCATGGGGCGCGGGGCTGCCGGCGTGCGGCTGTTCGATGTCGCCGACGGCGAGCACGTCGTGTCGGCGGCGCTGATCCGCGAAGAGGACGAAGTCGAAGCGGTGGCGGCTGAGGCTGGGGTGAGTGTGGAGGGTGGTGAGTAGGCGAGTGGGGCAGCTTGTGTTTGCGCTGGACCGACCAATCTGAAACCCGCTGCCCCAGCGCAAGCTGGGGCCCATCGACGGGCAGCAGCGCGATTTGCCGAACTCAGGCCTACCGTGTTGCAGCTTACACCGCCGGGCCGTGGGCCCCAGCTTTCGCTGGGGCGGCAGGTGAGTTTGAAAGCGGGACCACTCAATGAAGTATGGACCCGATCAGTTCTCCCCTTCCGCCGCAGCCGCCGCAATTACCCCCGGCGGGCACACCGGCTTGTTGCGCGGCTTGTGCACGATCGCCGTCGTTGCGAACTCCTTCGCGGTCAGCAGGCCATCACGGTTCGCATCCGCCCCGTTGAACTTGGCGATTGCCTTGACCGAATATTCCTCGAAGCTGAGCTTGCCGTCGCCGTTGGTGTCGAGCTTGGCGAAGGCTTTGTGACGCGCCATGAAATACTCGTCGCGGTTGATCGTGCCGTTGCGGTCCTTGTCGTAGCGGTAGAAGCGCTTGGCCTCCTTGTCCATCGGGGTCACGTCGCTGACCGGCGCGACCAGCGGCGCGGCGTCGTCGGCGGGGGCGGGAACGGTGCCCTGCGCGATAGCGGCCGAGGTGCCGATCAGCCGCGCGGCGCGGGCGTGCGGGTCGCTGCGCCCCCACAGGAATCCCGCGGCTACCAGTAGCGACATCGCCACCGCGAGCGCACCCCAGCGCCATAGCTTCAATACCCGCTCGCGCATGTCTGTGCCCCCGACCCAGGACTTGCATAGCGCAAGCTCGTTACGGAGTCAGCATGCTGTTCCGGAGTCAACTCCCCGTGACCATCATGCCGAGCATCGCCGCCTGCCGCCCCAAACTGCCGCGCGGTTCGGGCGGCTGTCCCGCCAGCCAGCGCCGCCGGTCGCGCCATGCGAGCTTGGCGAGTGCCGCCAGCGGTCGCAGCACCGGCGGTACCCCGGTGATCACCGGCGTGAAGTCAAAGGCGCGGAGTGCGTCAGTATCGACGCGTTCGGGAGCCGGATCGCGCGCCAGCTCGCCGACTGCCCACCCTGCCCCCAGTTCGCGCGGCCAATGGTGGCCGACATCGAGCACATGCCCGATCGCCATGAACAGCGCGCCGCCACGCGTGATCACGTACGTCTCGAGCGCCTCGCCCTTCAGCTTGCCGATCAGCAGCGAGTGGAACGCGTCCTCCATCGCCTCGAGGCTGCGCCCGGTAATGCCGTGCGGCAGTACATCGGCGGCAATCGCCTGCAGCAACGGCTGCGCCGGCACCTGCCCCCCATCGAGCCTGAGCAGCGCCTCGCGCCACCACGCCAGCCGGATTTCGCCGATCATCGGCTCGGTGGTGGTCGCGACGACCCGCGCCAGCTCGAGGTCGAGCGCATGCAGCGCAAAGATCGCCGGACGGAGGCGAGCGGGAAAATAGAGCGTCGACAGGTAGCGGTCGCGGTCGCCGTCACGGACGAGGGTGGCGCAGGTGGAGTTGGCAGGCATTGCGAACAACTGTACCGCGAGCGACATCGGCGCAAGCGTGACATATACCGCCCCGCGTCCTATAGGTTGGGCATGAACGCGGAGATGAAATTCGATTTTCCTCGCAAACGTTATTGGCGAGTGGAAGAATTCCAGCTTCTCGTTGAAGCGAACGCCTTCGTCGACGATGCCAAAACTGAGCTGATCGGCGGGGAAGTCGTTTACATGAATGCTCAGTACCTGCAGCACGCCTTCGTCAAAAGCGAGCTGGCTTTCCGGCTCCGCTTGGCTCTCGCAGCCTTGGACAGCCCACTGTTGCCGATTGTCGAAGTCGCGGTATCAATGCCACCAAGCGATGTGCCCGAGCCCGACATCGTGCTGACCACAATGACTTCCGGCCGGCGCTTCGTCGATGTCGCCACGGTAGCGCTTCTGATCGAGATCGCCGATACGACGCGCAGCTTTGATCTAGGCGACAAGGCCGCGCTATATGCGCGGCACGCCGTGCCCGAATATTGGGTGGTCGATATTCAGCGGGGCGAGATTGTTCGCCACGCTGAGCCCCAAGCTGGCCGCTATATAATCATCGATTGGGTGGCGATTGGATCGGCGCTGTCCTCCGTCACCATCGCTGGTCTAGCGGTCGAGACGAAAGGTTTAGAAAGCGACGCCACACATTAGTCGCGACTTTCTATCCTCCCCGACTTTGGGGAGGGAGACCGCTCTTGCGGTAGAGGGGCGGAGCGACCGGGCGCACGCCCTGTTCCGGCAAACACAGGCTGGGTGGGTAGAATTGTTCCGCCCGGTCGCTCTGCCCCTCCGTCGCGCGAAGGGCGCGCCACCTCCCCGAAGCCGGGGAGGATCAAGAACGAGCTGATTTAGCAGGCACCTGCCTGTTTCGCGCCATATCTTACTTGACCGGCTGTGTAACTTTCCCCGGCACTCGATGAAAGCTGCTCGACAAGACCATCACAAGAGAAGCCGGACATCTTGAGATACTGGGTCGCGGACTTTGCCGCATTCTCATTCCAGTCCACGCTTAAGCTATCTACAGCTGCCGTGGCATCTGTAATTGAATAACCCTCACCGGCATTGGAGGATAATTGCTGTATCAGTCCTCTTCGTGGAAAGCCTGTTATATGTAGATATTGTTCAGCAGACCGAACAGCGTTGTCTTGAGACGAAGTCAATCTTGATCTTCCAATCTCAGCTTCGACTGGAGCAATATGGTTGTGTCTAAGGCCGTCATCAGCTTTTTGGTCAGCGGCAGGGGTCATTTCGTATACCGTCACGACCTTCTCTGGCAGCGTTGACACTCCACTATCGCAACTAGAAAATCGACAATGCTGCTGCCAGCACGAATATAGGCGATACCTTCATTTTATTTCCCCCGCTCTGCTGCCGATTTAACAACTCGAACTCGTAACATCCTGTTCTAGGTTTCTCTTCTGCTACCGTCGAGTCACCCCCCTAACGCGTCAGCCGCTTATACGTCAGCCTTGTCGGCCGATCCGCCGCATCGCCCAGCCGCGCATGCCGGTCCGCCTCATACGCCTGGAAGTTGCCTTCGAACCATTCGACATGGCTGTCGCCCTCGAACGCGAGGATGTGCGTTGCCAGGCGGTCGAGGAAGAAGCGGTCGTGGCTGATGACCACGGCGCAACCGGCGTAGCTTTCGAGCGCTTCTTCGAGCGCGCGCAGCGTCTCGACGTCGAGGTCGTTGGTCGGCTCGTCGAGCAGCAGGA
>CAXTTR010000215.1:0-5605 GCA_964247215.1 uncultured Sphingomonadaceae bacterium | reverse complement strand
GTTCACCTCACCGAGAATGTAGAATGGTCGGTAGGCAACGATGTCGGCGCTGATCCGGGGGTCCTTCAGGTAACGGCTGGACAGCCTTGTTGCCAGTTCGGCCCGGAACTGCGCCAGCGTTAGTCCTCCTGCCTTGACTGAACCGATCAGCGGGAACGACACCTGCCCGTCGCTGCCGACGAGATACTCGCCGCTGAGATCGTCTTCGCCGTAGACGGTGACTTTTACCCGGTCATCGGGGGCAAGCTTGTAGACAACAATGCCCTGTGACACAGCGGTTTCGGCAGGGCCGCCGCTGCATCCGGCCGTTATCAGCGCCAGCACGACGGCAAGCGATCCGAGTAATCTCATGGCCGCTTCCCTCCGATCGTTATGGACCCGGCATCCGAAACGCCCCGATCCTGAGTTCGGGGCCGCATAGCTTCCGGCACGGGAGTCGGCAAGGTTGTCAGGAAACCGAGCGCCCAGGCGAAGTGCATAACCACCATTGCCGGCCCGGCAAGGAGCGTGCAGCGGTTCGGCTCGCGCCGGAAGAGGTCGAGCGTCGCCGCGCCAATCAACAGCAGGTACAGCGCGGGCACTAGCAGCAGCGGCGGCAACCACGCCGCGCCTAACAGTGCGATGACAATCGAGACGACGGCCACGGGCGGGATCATCTGGCGCAACCGCAGGGGCTCGCCGTGCTTGCTAAACGTCATCGCGCGGCCTTGTCCGTAACGCCGGTACTGATTGAACAGTTTTGTGAGCGTCGCACGTGGCGAATAGCCGACCTCAATCCCGGTTGCCAGCCAGATACGGCCCCCAGCGCGGCGTGCGCGGTAGTCGAACTCGGCGTCTTCGTTTGCGGCAAAGCGGTCGTCATAGCCACCGATCCGCTCGAATAGCGCGCGGTCGATTCCGGCGTGATGGCCGTGATCGACAAACCCCGGCGCACCGCCAATCCGGTGCGCCGCACCACCGGTGCCGAGCTTGCTGTTCGAAGCGGCGGCAATGCCGCACTGCGTACAGGTGACACCGCGCGTCACCAGCCGCGTCGCCACCACAGCGGCACCGGTAGCCTCGAAGGTGTCGACAATGCGCGGTACGTAGTCGTCGGGATAAGCAGCGTGCGCGTCGATACGAACGAGCGTGTCGGTATCGCGGCGAGCTGCAGCAGCGGCGAGGTTGATGCCTGCCGCTTGGATACGCTTGGGGTTGTCGAGCAGCCGAATGCGCGGGTCATGCTGCGCGGCAGCCGTGACGATCACGCGTGTTGCGTCGCTGCTGCCGCCGTCGGCCACAATGATTTCGACGACCAGCGCTGCCGGCTGGCGCATAAGCTGCGCCAGCAGCGGCCCGATCGCGGCAGCCTCGTTCAGCGTCGGAATGACGACAGTCACACGCCTTGTCATGCCGCTTCGCCCGTAAGAGCATCGGCTGCGAGCGCATCGACGAAAGCGGCCTGCGCCGCGGCAAGCGTCTGGCCCTGCAGTTTAGCTTCAGCGTGCTTCCCATATGCTTCGACAGCTGCTGGAGTGACGACGCGGTTAAGTTCTGCGGCGAGCTCGATCCGATCAAAATTCGCGATATTCGCAGGAGGGAGATACCCGCGGTAAACGTCGATGTCCGACGCGAGAACCGGCAGTCTGTAGTGCATCGCCTCGAGCATGACGAGCGGGAGCCCCTCCCAGCGCGATGGCAGCAGCAGCACGTCGGCGGCCGAGATGTGCAGGTCTGGCCGGTCGGTCCAGGCGAAGTAGCGCACCTCGGGACCGTGTGCGGCTGGTTGCGCCGCCAGCGTCTCGATCACGGCGCGGTCGGGACCATCGCCAACGAAGACGAAGCTCCAATCGCTTAGGCTACCAGGGCGGGCTCGGCGAAGCGCCGCGCGGAGCTGGTCAAGCCCCTTTTGCGCTGGGTCGAGCCGCCCGATAAACAGCGCGATCTGCTTGTCTGCCGTCAGCCCAAGCTGCGTCCGCGCCACCGCGCGATCGGTGCGTGGCGGTAGCTCGACGACGTTGTGCGCGACCGTCATCGGCGCGCGCCCGCCTGCAGCTTTGACCTGCACGGCCACCGCCGGCGCTGGTACAATGAAGCGGTCAGGCCGGGCGTATAGCGGGCGTCGCACTCGATCGCCAAAACCGTCGCTGCCGCGCATGTCGCGCACAAGGTGCGCCATCGGCACATAGCTTACGATGCGCGCCGCGCTCGGCAACACCAGCATTGGCACGGCGAGATTCTCGATCCGGCCCTGCACCAGCAGCACCGTGTCGGGATGCTCAGCGGCATATAACCGGCGCACTGCAGCGCGATACCGCCAGCGCCAGCGATGCAGGTACGGCTCGCCGCGACGCTTGATGAACGGCCACAGAATTATCCGCAGACGCGGCTCGAACTGATTGAGCGCGGCGCGCAATCGTGTGTTCACGGCGGGCAGCACGAACACCGTCTCGTACCGCTCGAGCACCGCCGGTAGCAGCTTGAGCAGCATCTGCTCATGGCCGCCGTAACCGGGACTGTCGTGCAGAATTAACAGCTTAGCCATACTCAGTGTGTCGCGCCTGGGCCGTAGCGATGCCACGCCAGCGTTGCCTGTTCGTACGCCTGGACGGTCATTGCGCCAATTTCGGTCCAGCTTGGGACCGCAGCGCTGATGTCGCGTGTTGGCCGCTGCCCGATCGATGCGCTGAGTGCTGACGCTAGCGCGTTCGTGTCCCCCGGGGCGACTAGCGTGCCCGCGTCGCCGCCGTTCCCGATCAGCTCGCGGAATGCGCCGAGGTCGCTCGCGACGATCCATCGCCGCCGCGGTGCGACATCGTACAGTACGCCGCTTGCCTCAATCGCGCGGTACGGAAAAACGAACGCATCCGCCGATACGAGCAGCGCATCCATCTCGGCCTTGGAGTGACGATGCAGCCGGAACTCGAGCGTTGGCGGGTCGAGCTGAAGTGCCGCCGCGCGCGCCAGCAGCGGCGCGGTGTCGATAAACGGCTCGCCTGCGAGCACCACCGATAGCCGCGCGCGCACGCCCGGAGAGAGCTGGCCGAGCGCTTCGATCAGCACATCGGCTCCCTTATAGTCCTGCAGCTTGCCGAACTGGACTATGCGCCAGCGGCTGCCTGCCACGGCGGGCTCGGCAATAGATGCCGTGCTTAGCAGCCCATGCGGAATGACCGCGATCCGCGCCGGATCAAGCCCCTGCGCGACCAGCACAGCGCGGCCTTCGGCGGTGTGGACGATCAGCCGATCGACGCTGCGCAGCACTCGCTCAAAGCCATGCCGCTGTAACGGGTTGACCGCCTTGCCATTGAACGGCGTCGTGTCGTGTACCGTCAGCACCACCGGACAATAGCGCCGCAACCGCCCGATCGCGACACTATCGAGCAATGGCAGCATTGCCCACTGAAAGTGTACGATGTCGACCGGCAGCGTGCCAATCAGCCCGACCATGTCGCGCAGACCTATACCGTGCTCAATGCCTTTCGCTACCTGCCAGAGCCTGCCCGTGCGCCGCCGCGCACCGTCGGTGTTGCGGTAAAAAAGCGGCCGCGCCGTGGTGCCCAGCTCGTCTTCCTCACCCGGCCGCAGCCCGCGCGTCAGCCAACGCGGGCGCAGTTTATTAGCAGCAAGCCCAGCGGACAGCGCCGCATCATAAGGCGCGGTAAACAGACCCGGATCGACCAGCACAACGTCGCTAATGCCGCCAGGTCTGTCCCCACTGCGGCCGGTCTCAGGCTGGTCGAACTGCACGCCGGTTCAGGACGAGCCGCGACCCGACAGCATCGCCGGCACCGTCCGCAGCATAATCGCAAGGTCGACAGCAAGCGACCGGGTCCGCGCATACACTGTGTCGAGCACGACGCGACGGCGGTAGCTCAGGTCGTTGCGGCCGCTGACCTGCCATAACCCGGTGATGCCCGGACGAACGCTGCAATAATGCTGGAAATAACGCCCGTAACGCCAGACTTCGCTCTCTACGATCGGGCGTGGGCCGACGAGGCTCATCTGCCCGGCGAGAACGTTGAACAGCTGCGGCAGTTCGTCGAGGCTGGTCTTGCGCAGCCACTGGCCAAGCTTGGTGATGCGTGGGTCGTTACGCAATTTCTGGTCGCGCGCCCACTCGGCGGCAGCCTCAGGATTGCTCGCGAGCAAATCGGCTAATCGCGCCTGCGAGTCGACCACCATCGAGCGAAATTTCAGGCACGGGAACAGTACACCGCCAAAGCCGAGGCGCTGATGCACGAAGATCGGGCTGCCGCCGTCCTGCGCCCATACCACCAGCGCGATCAGCAGCAGCACCGGCGCGAGCACGATCACTGCGGCGAGAGCGATGATCACCTCAAGCACGCGGCCGAATGCATTGCCAAATCGCTGCCGCGGGGAGACTCCCGCATCATCGACCGTCTCAGGCGCGTCTGCTAAAGCTAATGCCAGCAACTCAGGACGTTGCAGATGCGTAACATAGTTGACCCGCGGACTGGTGACGCGGTTCCAGCTTGCCTGTCGGGGCCGGTCGACGAGCGATTGTTCCGATATCGGATCGTCTCGCATTGCCACTCTCGAACTGACGCGGGTTACTGTCATAGAAGCGTCTAACACTTTCAAACTGGCGTGGCTCCCTAAAAATGCTGCGGAGCAGCATAGATAATCGTAACGTAGTAAACATTTATTGAGCCTAGCTGAACGTTAACTCCGCGTTCTACTTGAAAAGTAACCGCCACGGGCCGCTTTGCGCAGGATCACGGGCGTTTGCCGGAGCAGTTCAGCGGCGATCAGACGCGAGCTCGACCGCTCGGCAACCAGGCAGCGCCACGCCGCGGCAATGCGGCGCTGCTTGAGTGCATCGGTGAACGCCCGGTAATGATAGCTCTTTGCCACCACCGCCGCGTGGCGCGCCGCTAGCCTTGCAAGCTCGGAACCCGGCGTTGCCGCCGTCTGCAACTCGACGATTTTGCGGCGCAAGCGGGCGAGATCGGCGACGGTCTGCACGTGCGTCAGCGTACCCGGCCGCAAGCGGTACCGGTATCCGGCGGCAGGCGACATCCACCATCGCGCTCCGGCCCGGAAGCAATCGGCGTAGAATGCGAAATCTTCCGCGAAGCGCACTGTTTCGTCATAGGCGATGGCATGACGAGCGATAAAGTCGCGCCGCATGATCGGCTTGAGGAAGCCGAAGTTCATGCCGGGATACTGCGGGTCGGCAACATTGCGGGCGACAAACTCGGCCAGATCGAGCGCGCGCGGCGCGGCCAAGATCGACGCTGGGATCATCGCGTGGCCAGCCGTCAGCGTCTCGAGACAGAGTAGCAAATTGTCGCTGCACAGGTCGGCCTGCGTCGACTCCGCAAGCTCGACCAGCGTTGCTAGCCGGTCGGGCGCGTAGCTGTCGTCGGCGTCGAGCAGCGCCAGCCAACGCCCTTGCGCGGCAGCAATCGCCCGGTTGCGCGCTGCCGAGGGCCCGCGGTTACTTGGCTGCCGGAGCAGGATAACGCGTGGGTCCGCCGCTGCGGCAGCGGTGACTAGTGCGGCGGTAGCGTCGGTCGAGGCGTCGTCAATGACAATGATCTCGATGTCGGCGAGCGTCTGCGTAGTTGCCGACGCTAGCGCTTCGGCGATAGTGTCAGCG
>CAXTTR010000214.1:0-5624 GCA_964247215.1 uncultured Sphingomonadaceae bacterium | reverse complement strand
GACAGCGCGCGGTTCAGCCACTTCCTCGCCGACGAGTTCAAGGTGTCGGTCAAGGACGTCAGCACCTTCGTGCTCGGCGGGCATGGCGACACGATGGTGCCGGTGGTGCAATATTCGACGGTGGCGGGCATCCCCGTTCCCGACCTCATCAAGATGGGCCGCTCGACGCAAGGTGCGATCGACGCGATCGTCAAGCGCACCCGCGGCGGCGGCGGCGAGATCGTGGCGCTGTTGAAGACGGGCAGCGCCTATTACGCCCCCGCGACCAGCGGCATCGCGATGGCGGAGGCGTATCTCTACGACCAGAAGCGGCTGCTCCCCTGCGCCGCCTATGTCGACGGGAAGTACGGCTTGGACGGCCTCTATGTCGGCGTGCCGGTGGTGATCGGCGCGGGCGGTGTCGAGCAGATTGTCGAGATCGAGTTGGACGATGAAGCGAAGCAGAACCTGCAGGTCAGCGTCGACGCGGTGAAGGAACTGTTGGAGGCCTGCAAAGGTATTGATGGTTCGCTCGGCTGATGTTTTCGGCAGCGCTCCTGACGCTTCAAGCCATCCCAGCTCCAGCTGAACACAGGGTCTCGATCGAGCAGGTAGTGTCGGCTTTCGAGAGAGTATGTGTCCTGCCCGCTACGTTTAGTGAGGAGAAGGTCGAGGCGGCCAGATTTGCCGGACAATCGACAACTCGGGGAGCGGGAGAAACGGCGGTGTCCAAAACCGACGCCTACTATGTCGGAAGTATGTTGGTTGGTGTTACTGACGAAGGCAGGTACGGCAGTTGTTTCGTGAATGCAGCCTTGGTTGATGACGCGACCTTACCACGGCTGGAAGCGGCGGTGACCGAGCGGATGAACGCTGCTGGAGTTTACCACGCGAGGGACAGGCGCAACTATTCGATCAGCTTACTCCTTGAAGGTGGACGGCGCGTCGCGCGGCTTTCGATTGCAAACAAAAGGCATTGAGCGAATGAGCATCCTCGTCGACCGGAACACCAAGGTCATCACGCAAGGCATGACCGGCAAGACCGGCACGTTCCACACCAAGGCCGCGCTCGATTACGGGACGCAGATGGTCGGCGGCGTCACGCCGGGTAAGGGTGGCACCACGCATGAGGAGCTCGGCCTGCCGAACTTCGACACGGTCGCCGAGGCGGTGGCGCAGACCGGCGCGACCGCGTCGGTGGTGTATGTCCCGCCCCCCTTCGCCGCGGACTCGATCCTGGAGGCGATCGACGCCGAGGTGCCGCTGATCGTGTGCATTACCGAGGGCATTCCGGTGCTCGACATGGTCAAGGTCAAGCGCGCGTTGTCGGGCAGCAAGTCGCGGCTGATCGGGCCGAACTGCCCGGGCGTGCTGACGCCGGGCGAGTGCAAGATCGGCATCATGCCGGGCTCGATCTTCAAGCAAGGGTCGGTGGGCGTCGTGTCACGATCGGGGACGCTGACCTATGAGGCGGTGTTCCAGACCTCGAACGCGGGGCTGGGCCAGACCACCGCGGTCGGCATCGGCGGCGATCCGGTCAACGGCACCAACTTCATCGACGTGCTCGAGCTGTTCCTTGCCGACGAGGCGACCAAGTCGATCATCATGATCGGCGAGATCGGCGGCTCGGCGGAAGAGGAAGCGGCGCAGTTTTTGCGCGACGAGGCGAAGCGCGGGCGCTCCAAGCCGATGGCCGGGTTCATCGCGGGGCGCACCGCGCCGCCGGGACGCCGAATGGGCCATGCGGGCGCGATCGTCTCCGGCGGTCAGGGCGGCGCCGAAGACAAGATCGCGGCGATGGAAGCGGCGGGGATCAAGGTCGCGGCTTCGCCGTCCGAGCTTGGGTCGACGCTGGTCGAGGTGTTGAAGGATTGATGGTTGGCCCTCTCCCCCAGGGGCGAGGGAGGAGAGTGTGATGGGTATCGAGGGCCAGGACTTTTCGGACATCGCGGCAGGCGTCAGCCCGGCGTTCATCGACACGCTGTTTGCGCGCTACAAGGCGTCGCCCGACAGCGTCGAGCCGTCATGGCGCTCGTTCTTTGCCGAGCTGGAGGGCGTCGTTCAGGGACCGAGCTGGGAAAACCCGGTTTGGCCGCTCGCTTCCACCGATGATCTGACGGCGGCGCTCGACCCCACGCAGATGGAGCCCGCACCCAAGCCGTCGAAGGCGGGCAAGCTCGCCCCGGCCGGGCCGGCGGCTGTGCCTCCGTCCCAGGACGCGATCATCCGCGCCGCGGGCGATGCGATCCGCGCGCAGCTGCTCATCCGCACCTATCGCGTGCGCGGCCACCTCGCCGCCAACCTCGATCCGCTTGGCCTCACGCAGCGCGAGATGCCCGAGGATCTTCGCACCGAATATCACGGCTTCACCGACGCGGACATCGACCGGCCCGTCTATCTCGGCGGCACGCTGGGGCTGCAATGGGCGACGATCCGCGAGGTTGTCGACATTTTGCGCGCTAATTACTGCGGCAATGTCGGCCTCGAATATATGCACATCTCCGACGTGGAGGAGCGACGCTTTCTCCAGGACCGGATGGAGGGCAAGAACAAGGAGATCGACTTCACGCCGCAGGGCAAGAAGGCGATCCTCAACAAGGTGATCGAGGCGGAGGAGTGGGAGAAGTTCCTCGGCCGCAAATATGTCGGCACCAAGCGGTTCGGGCTCGACGGCGGCGAGAGCATGATTCCTGCGCTCGAATCGGTGATCAAATATGGTGGCCAGACCGGCGTGCGCGAGATCGTGTTCGGCATGGCGCATCGCGGGCGGTTGAACGTGCTCGCCAATGTGATGGCCAAGCCGTTGCGCGTCATTTTCCACGAGTTCGGCGGCGGCTCGGCCAATCCGGAGGAGGTCGGCGGGTCGGGTGACGTGAAATACCACCTCGGCACCTCCACCGATCGCGAGTTCGACGGCGTCAAGGTCCATCTGTCGCTGGTCGCCAACCCGTCGCATCTGGAGGCCGCCGACCCGGTGGTGCTCGGCAAGACGCGCGCGATCCAGACGATCGCGAACGACCTCAAGGAGCATACCGGCTCGCTTCCCGTGCTGATCCACGGCGACGCCGCGATGGCGGGGCAGGGGATCGTCTGGGAGTGCCTCGGCTTTTCCGGCATCCGCGGCTACAATACCGGCGGCTGCGTCCACTTCATCATCAACAACCAGATCGGCTTCACAACCAGCCCGCAATTCGCGCGCTCTTCGCCCTATTCGTCCGACGTGGCGAAGGGGGTTCAGGCGCCGATCTTCCACGTCAACGGCGACGACCCCGAGGCGGTCACCTTCGCGACCAAGATGGCGATCGAGTTCCGCCAGCGCTTCCACCGCGACATCGTCATTGACATGTGGTGCTACCGCCGCTTCGGCCATAACGAGGGGGACGAGCCGAGCTTCACCCAGCCGTTGATGTACGACCGCATCCGTCGCCACGCGCCGGTGAGCGCGGTTTACGGCAAGCGGCTGATCGACCAGGGCGTCGTCGATCAGGCGTGGGTGGACGAGAACGTCAAGCAATACACGACGTTGCTCGACGGCGAGTTCGAGGCGGGCGCGGCGTACAAGCCCAACAAGGCGGACTGGTTCGCGGGCCGCTGGTCGGGGCTTCACGCCCCCGCCGACGCGGAGACCGCGCGCCGCAACGTCGAGACCGGGGTCGAGCCCAAGCTGTTCGACGCGCTCGGCCGGACGCTGACGACGCCGCCGGGCGACCTCACCATTCACAAGACGCTCGGCCGCGTGCTCGATGCGAAGCGCGAGATGTTCCGTTCGGGCGGCGGTTTCGACTGGGCCACCGGCGAAGCGCTGGCATTCGGGTCGTTGCTTTCCGAAGGCTATGGCGTCCGCCTGTCGGGGCAGGACTCCGGGCGCGGCACGTTCAGCCAGCGGCACGCAGTCTGGGTCGACCAGAAGGACGAGCACAAATACGTGCCGCTTACCACGGTCGAGCATGGCCGGTTCGAGGTGCTCGACTCGCCGCTGTCGGAGTACGGTGTGCTGGGGTTCGAGTACGGCTACGCGCTCGCCGACCCCAAAACGCTGGTGCTGTGGGAAGCGCAGTTCGGCGACTTCGCGAACGGCGCGCAGATCATGATCGACCAGTTCATCGCGTCGGGCGAGGCCAAGTGGCTGCGCGCCAACGGGCTCGTGATGCTGCTCCCGCATGGCTATGAGGGGCAGGGACCGGAGCATTCGTCGGCGCGCCCCGAGCGCTTCCTGCAACTGTGCGCGGGCGACAACATGCAAGTCGCGAACGTGACCACGCCCGCCAACTACTTCCACCTGCTCCGCCGCCAGATGCACCGCGGCTTCCGCAAGCCACTGGTGGTGTTCACGCCCAAGTCGCTGCTCCGCCACAAGCTGGCGGTGTCCACTCGCGCGGACTTCCTCGGCGACACGCATTTCAAGCGCATCCTGTCCGACCCGAACGCGCCCGCCGACGCTGAGACGAAGCGACTCGTGCTGTGCTCGGGCAAGGTATTCTACGACCTGCTCGAGGCACGCGACGCGGCGGGCGATACGGCGACGCAGATCGTCCGCGTCGAGCAGCTCTACCCCTTCCCGGGCGAGCCGCTGACCGCGCGGCTGAAGCGGATGGCGGCGCTCGAAGAGGTCGTCTGGGCGCAGGAAGAGCCGCGTAACCAGGGCTATTGGACCTTTGTCGAGCCGTTCATCGAGGCCTGCCTGCGCGAGGCTGGGTCGACACCGCAGCGCCCGCGCTATGCGGGCCGCTCCGCCTCCGCCTCGCCCGCGACCGGGCTGATGAAGCGTCATCTGACCGAGCAAGGCGCGCTGGTCGCCGACGCGCTAGGGCATAGCGTGCGCGGCGAGATCCGCCGTACGCAAAAGGGCGAGGTCGCGACCTCCACCGCCAAGGCCGGGCTCGCGGCAAGCTAACAAGGACAGTTCATGGCCACCGAAGTTCTCGTCCCCACGCTGGGCGAATCGATCACCGAGGCGACGCTCGGCGAGTGGCTCAAGAAGCCCGGCGACCCCGTGCGCGCGGACGAGCCGATCGCGGCGCTGGAGACGGACAAGGTCTCGGTCGAGGTGCCCTCGCCCGTCGCGGGGACGATGGGGGAGTATGCGGTCAAGGTCGGCGATACGGTCGCGGTCGGCGCGATGATCGCGACTATCGACGCCGGCGCCGCCGCCCCGGCCAGGGTGGAAGCGCCGCAGCCCGCGGTCACCGCGTCACCCGCCGCCGCGCCGGCTCCCGAGTCCGCCGCCGCGCTGTCGCCGTCGGTGCGCCGCGCGGTGCTGGAGCTTGGCGTCGACCCCTCGACGGTGAAGGGCACGGGCCGCGACGGTCGCCTGACCAAGGAAGACGTCGCCGCCGCCGCGCAGTCCAAGCCTGCGACCCCTGTACCGGCCCCCGCCCCGCAGCCCGCCTCCGTCACCGCCGCCGCCTCGACCCGCAAGGAAGAGCGCGTCCGCATGACGCGGCTCCGCCAGACAATCGCCAAGCGGCTGAAGGACGCGCAGAACACCGCCGCGATGCTGACGACGTTCAACGACGTCGACATGGGCGCGGTGATCGAGGCGCGGAACAAGTACAAAGACCTGTTCGAGAAGAAGCACCGCGTCCGGCTCGGCTTCATGGGCTTCTTCGTCAAGGCGGCGTGCATGGCGCTCAAGGACGTGCCGA
>CAXTTR010000213.1:0-5650 GCA_964247215.1 uncultured Sphingomonadaceae bacterium | reverse complement strand
GCAGGGCACGCTGACCGGACCGCAGTGGATCGGCGGCGGGCTGATCCTGGCCGGAGCGACGGTGCGCTACGTGCCGTGGCTGCCGGCGCGCGAGATCGGGCTGGGCTGCCTGTGGCTCGCGGCGGCGCTGACGTTGATCACCGGCTACGACTATCTCCGTGTCGGCCTGAAGCACATGGAAATATGATCGAGCTGCTGTACTTCGCATGGGTCCGCGAGCGCATCGGCATGGACGGCGAGACCGTGGCGCTGCCCGCGGGCGTTGCGACGGTCGGGGCACTGCTTGACTGGCTGGCGGCGCGGCCCGGCGGCTATGCGGCGGCGCTGACCGACCGTGCGCTGTTGCGGGTCGCGGTCGACCAGGAATTCGCCAGCGACGGCACGCCGGTGCGCGACGGGGCCGAGGTGGCGATCTTTCCGCCGGTGACAGGTGGTTAGTTCTTGGGTGGCGTTACCGTGATCATCACCCGCCTCCAGTCCGTTCCATTCGACCTCGGCACCGAAGTCGCCGCACTCACTGCAGCACGCCGGGACATCGGCGCGGTCGTCACCTTTACCGGGCTCGTCCGCGAACTCAACGACGGCGCGGGGGTCAGCGCGCTGACGCTCGAAACCTACCCCGCCATGGCCGAGCGCGAGCTTGCCAGGATTGCCGCCGAGGCCGCGGCGCGCTGGCCGCTGCTCGGGGGCACCGTCATCCACCGCCACGGCAGGCTGCTGCCCGGCGACGCCATCGTGCTGGTGGCGGTTACATCGGCGCACCGGCAGGCGGCCTTCGAAGCAGCAGCGTTCCTGATGGATTGGCTCAAGACCCGCGCGCCATTCTGGAAGCGCGAGGACGCCGGCTGGGTGGCGGCGAAAGCATCCGACGACGATGCGGCGGCGCGCTGGGGGCGGTGACGACCCGAAGCTCAGAGGTGGTGGCCGACGTATACACTATGCCTGACTGCATTAAGGCTAACGCATCAGCCTACAATCCGTTGCCCCAGCGCAAGCTGGGGCCCAAGTCCGAGCAAGGCATGCTGCTGCCCGAGCATGGGCCCCAGCTTGCGCTGGGGCAGCGAGGTCAGGTTCTCAGCTTGCGTTCGTCTAAGTGCAATTGCCGCTAAGCCATCGCCTGTGCCGCCTCGAACGCCTTCAGCGCGTCCGCCAACCCCTCTCGCAACGCGATCTTCGGCTTCCAGCCGAGCGCGGTCAGCCGCGACGAGTCCATCAGCTTGCGCGGCGTTCCGTCAGGGCGCGAAGCGTCGAAGTCGAGCCGCCCGCGGAAGCCGACAACGTCGCACACCGTCTGGGCCAGCTCGGCAACCGTCACCTCGCCACCGGTCCCGACGTTGACGTGCTCATACTCCGAATAATGCTCGAGCAGGAACACCAGCGCGTCGGCGAGGTCGTCGACATGCATGAACTCGCGGTACGGCGTGCCAGAGCCCCACACCGTCATCGCGGCGGCACTGCTGTCGCGCGCCTCGACCGCCTTGCGGATCAGCGCCGGGATGACATGGCTCGATTCGAGGTCGTAATTGTCGCCGGGGCCGTACAGGTTCGTCGGCATCGCGCTGATGTAGTCGCGGCCCTGCTGGAGGCGGTAGGCCTGCGCCAGCTTGATCCCGGCAATCTTGGCGACCGCATACCACTCGTTAGTCGGCTCAAGCGGCCCGGTCAGCAGCGCGTCCTCGCGCATCGGCTGGGGTGCGAACTTGGGGTAAATGCACGAGCTGCCAAGGAACAATAGCCGGTCGACGCCCGCCTGCGCCGCGGCGCTCAGCACGTTGGTCTCGATCACCAGATTGTCGAGCAGGAAGTCGAGCGGGCGCGCGGCGTTGGCAGCAATGCCCCCGACACGCGCCGCGGCGAGCACCACCACATCGGGGCGCGCCGCCGCGACCCAGTCCTCGACCGCGGCCTGACGCATCAGGTCGAGCTCGGCGCGCGGCGCGGTCAGCACCTCGCAGTCTTCAGACGCCAGCCGGCGAACGAGCGCCGCGCCGACCATGCCGCGGTGGCCCGCGACCCATACTCGCTTGCCCGCGAGCTCAGCCATTGTGGCGCGCGACGACGACGCGGTCGGCCGCCACCATTTCGGCGACGAGCTGCTCCATCGAGGTCGTCGCCTGCCATCCGAGCCGCGTCCGCGCCTTGGTCGGATCCCCGAGCAGCAGGTCGACCTCGGTCGGGCGAAAATAGCGCGCATCGACCTTGACCAGCACGTCGCCCGATCGCGCGCAGCGTCCGGTTTCGTCGACGCCCGCACCGGACCACTCGATCTTGCGCCCGATCTCGGCGAATGCGAGCTCGACGAAAGTCCGCACCGGTGTCGTCACGCCGGTCGCCAGCACCCAGTCCTCGGCGGTTTCGTGCTGGACGATGCGCCACATACCCTCGACATAGTCGCGCGCATGACCCCAGTCGCGCTTGGCGTCGAGATTACCGAGGTACACCGTCGACTGCGTCCCTGCCTCGATCGCCGCGACAGCACGCGTGATCTTGCGCGTGACGAAAGTCTCGCCGCGCAGCGGACTCTCGTGGTTGAACAGGATGCCGTTCGAGGCGTGGATGCCGTAAGCTTCGCGGTAGTTGACGGTGATCCAATACGCGTACAGCTTCGCCGCCGCATAGGGCGAGCGCGGGTAGAACGGCGTTGTTTCCGACTGCGGGACCGCCTGAACGAGGCCGTAGAGCTCCGACGTCGACGCCTGATAGAAGCGCGTCAGCCTCTCGCGGCCGAGAATGCGGATCGCTTCGAGCAATCGCAGCGTGCCGATGCCGTCAGCGTTGGCGGTATATTCGGGCGTCTCGAAACTCACCGCGACATGGCTCTGCGCCGCCAGGTTGTAGATCTCGTCAGGCTTGGTCTCCTGCACCAGCCGGATCAGGTTGGTGGCGTCGGTGAGGTCGCCGTGGTGGAGGAAGAAGCGCGTCTGCCCCTCGTGCGGGTCGTGGTAAAGGTGGTCGATGCGGCTGGTGTTGAACGAGCTGGCGCGGCGCTTGACGCCGTGCACGGTATAACCCTTCGCCAGCAGCAGCTCGGACAGATACGCTCCGTCCTGGCCGGTGACGCCGGTAATGAGCGCAGTCTTGGTCAACGTCGGTCCAGCATGTCGGGGCAGGGAGAACGCGCTCTAGCAAGCTCGTGACCAGTCTGTCGATACACGACACCGCCAGTACGGTGCCAGCAGTGTTCCGGCCGGCGAGATAAGAGGCTTGCTCCCGCGCAATCGCATTGACACGATCTCGCCTAAGCTGGACCATCTCGATCAGGACGTAATTGCCTGAACGGAAACTCCCTATGCCGATGGCCGCATCGAGACAGATGCCGCGCGCGACGTGGCTGCAGCGCTTCCTGCTGCCCGGCTTTGCGTTCAAGGCGGTGGTGATTGGCGGCGGCTACGCGACCGGGCGCGAGCTCGCCGAGTTCTTCCTGCCCGCTGGACCATGGGGCGGGCTGGCCGGGATGCTGCTGGCGATGCTGCTATGGAGCGGCATCGCGGCGCTGACTTTTGCGTTCGCTCGCCGTGCCGGCGCATACAACTACCGCAGCTTTTTCGAAGCGCTGCTCGGGCGCGGCTGGATCGCCTTCGAGCTGGCGTATGCGCTGTTCGTCATCCTGATCCTCGCGGTGTTCGGTGCGGCGGCGGGCGCGATCGGCGCCGCGCTGTTCGGCTGGCCGGCGCTGATCGGCACCCTGGCGCTGGCGGTGACGATCGCCAGCTTCGCGGCGTTCGGCAACCGCGCGGTCGAGCGGCTGTTCAAGTACGTCTCGCTGCTGCTCTACGTTGTCTATGCGCTGTTCCTGTTGCTGGCGCTGACCAGCTTCGGCGACCGTATCGCATCGCACTTCGACGCGGCGACGCTGGGGTCCGGCTGGGCGGCAGGCGGCATCACCTATGCGAGCTACAATATCGTCGGTGCGGTGGTGATCCTGCCGATGCTGCGGCACCTGACCAGCCAGCGCGACGCGGTCGTCGCCGGGCTGATCGCCGGGCCGCTGGCGATGCTGCCCGCGATCCTGTTCTACGTCGCCATGGCCGGTTTCTACCCCGGCATCGGCGCGGAGGCGCTGCCCTCGGACTTCCTGCTGCGCCAGATGCAGCTGCCGCTGTTCCACCTGATCTTCCAGCTGATGATCTTCGCCGCGCTGGTCGAAAGCGGCACCGGCGCGGTCCACGCCATCAACGAGCGCGTCGCCGCGGTCTGGCAGGTCCGCCACGGCCCGATGCGCGCCCGTTCACGCGGACTGATCGCAGGCGGGCTGCTGATCGGCTGCATGGTCGTCGCGCAACGCTTCGGGCTGGTCACGCTGATCGCGCACGGCTACCGCGCGCTCGCGGCGGTATTTCTCGCGGTCTACGTGCTGCCGCTAGTGACTGTTGGCGCGTGGCGGCTGACGCGGGGACACTACTTCTTCACCGGCGTGAACAGCAAATCCTGATAGTCGTAGCTGAAGTCCGCCGTCGGCGAGACCGGCTTCATCGTCACCCGCTCGACATGGCCGTTGGAGTCGAGCGCGAAGCTGACGTACATCGGCTCGATCGTCCGGTCGTCGAAATGCACGACGAAGCTGTCGTATTGGTAATGCTCAAGACGCCCGGTCATCCGCGGCGTCGACTTGAAGTCGATCGCGAGCGCGCTCTTAGCTCCGCCGCCAGCACCACTCACCTCGATATTACCGTACCACGGGTCGGCATACGTCCCGGCGTAGCGCGCCAGCGGCAGCGACGGGCCGCTCTTGGCAGCGCTCGCCTGGATCGCCGCGACCGCCTGCGCCGCGCTCGCCAGCCGGTCGTGCTTGTAGGCGGCGAAGTTCTCGGGCCACTGGGCTGCGGGCAGGCCAAGATAATGATCGAGCAGCTCGTCCATCAGCCCGCGCAGGATCTCGCCGTCCTCGCTGTTGATCTCGATGGCGAAACCGACATTCTTGTCGGGGATCATCGCGACGACGCTCTGGTAGCCGAGCACCGCGCCGCCGTGCGAGACGATGCGCACGCCGTGGTAATCCTTGACGTCCCAGCCGAGCGCATAAGTATCGAACAGCGGCTCGGTCGGCTTGAAGACGTCGGGCAGCGGCGACACCGGCTGCAGCACCTCGGGGTGCCACATCGCATCGTGCGAAGCCTCGCTGAACAGCCGCCCGCCGCCCGGCAGCTTACCGTGCGCGAGCTGCAGCGCCAGCCACTTGGCGAAGTCGTCGGCGCTGATCGCGAGGCCACCGGCAGGCGCGGCGTTGCGCCCGAGTTCGTCGCGCTCGTCGAGCAAGCCTTGCGCGCCGATCCCGCGAATCGCGCCGCTGGTGCGCGCGTGCGGGAAGGCGCGGTCGGCGGCGGCGAAGCGCTCTTCGCTGCCGGTCGTCGAGTGCGTCATGCCGGCGGGCACGAACACGTGCGCGCGGACGTAATCCTCCCACGTCTGGCCGGTGACGGCTTCGATCAGCTGCCCGGCGGCCATGTAGAGGACATTGTCGTAGGCATAGCCGCTGCGGAAGCTCGTCGCGGGCTTGAGGTAGCGCAGCCGCCGGACGCTCTCGGCACGCGACAGATTGGTGCGCGGCACGAACAGCAGGTCGCCCTCGCCAAGCCCGAGCCCGCTGCGGTGGACGAGCAGGTCGCGGATCGTCATCTCGCGCGTCACCCACGGGTCGTACATCTGGAAG
>CAXTTR010000212.1:0-5650 GCA_964247215.1 uncultured Sphingomonadaceae bacterium | reverse complement strand
AGCCATGCGCCAGCTTGGGCTCCTCCCACGGCTCGTCCTGGACGTCCTTGGGCAGCACCAGCACCGTCACCCCGTTGCGCGCCAGCGCAATCCGCACGCCGCGGTCGACCAGATGGCGGACCTGCGCCGGGGCAGCCGCTTCCTGGACGAATTCCGCGACGTCGGCGAACATGCGGTCGAGATTGAGTTCCTGCTGGTAGCTGGCACCGCGCACCGTCGTCTCGGCCTGCCCGACGATGGCGAGCACGGGCTGATGATCAAGCTTGGCATCGTACAGCCCGGTAATCATGTGCGTCGCACCCGGTCCTCCGGTCGACAGGCAGACGCCAAGCTCACCGGTGAACTTGGCATGCGCCGCCGCCATGAACGCCGCCATCTCCTCGTGGCGGACCTGGATGAACTCGATGCCGTGCCCGGCTTTCTCGGCGCGCTGCAGTGCCCCAAGCACGCCGTTGATGCCATCGCCTGAATAACCGTAGATGCGTCCCACGCCCCACGCCTGCAAGCGCTCGACGAAGAAGTCGCTGGTCATCTTGGCCATGGGTAGTCTCCGTCGATAAGCTATGGTTGCGCCGTCGACGTTCAGTCGTCGCGCTGCAACGTCGCCATGTCGATCACTTAGCGGAATCGCACATCGCCATCCATGACATCCTCGTAGGCGTCGTTGATCGTGTCAATCGCGATGACCTGGAGGTCGGGGCCGATTGTGCCATTCAGATCAGGCTGCCTTGGCGAGGCGGCGAGGTCGGTACTGGACCAGCACCGCCCCTGCGACGCAGTTCGGTCTCGGCAGAGAATCGAACATCCTCGTCGCGGTCCTTCACCAGCCGGTGGAGAGTTTCGGCATCGAGCTCGGCCCAGGAGCGGCCACGGTCCGGGCCGGCGGGGACGCGCGGTAACAACCCCGGCTCATCGCTCCATGCCAGCAGCTGCTCGAGCGAGGCGCAGTTCAGCATGTCCCGCAAATGATGGGCGGTGACATAGGCATCGGGCATGGCGCGATGCACCGGCAAGCCGATCTCGCGGTCAAGTCCGGCCGGCATCCGCCAGTATCGCAGGACCTGGTTGGAGAAGCTCGGCGAGCCTGGCCACAGCCGCAGCGCGCACTTCCAGGTACAGATCCAGCGTGCCCCGCCAGACAGCTGCGGCGTGCAGAAGCGCTGTTCGAAGCTGGCGCGATGGGCGGCGAGCGCCAAGGCGCCGCCGTGGGGCCTGAGCACCCCTGGCGCAACGTCGCGCCACGACGGAGCAGCGGCGACGTCGGCATCGATGATATGGTGCACGGCCATCGTCACCGGCGGGATCGGCCGGCCGGGATTGACGAACTGCCCGCCGCGGTCGTCGCTGACGATCCAGCGGCCCGCTTCGGACAGGATCACGTCCTGCCACCCAATCTCGCAGACTGCATGGGCAGGCGGACTGGAGCCAGTCGTTTCGAGATCGATGACGCGGACGCGAGGGCGGAGCATTAAAATAATATGGGTACTGGCGGTGGCGCGGCGAAGGACGTGCGGCCTCTTGGCTGCAGACAATCAAAAGGCTCAGCTCTTGTAAGCCGTGATCGAGGTTGAGGACGCAGCTATCTCACGATGCTTGCCGTGAAGCAGGCAGGCAGCATCGCGACCCCAGCTGTTGTCATTCAGCGTCAACTCCGTTTCGGCCTCGGCAAGCCGGTAGCGTCGTATGTGGCAATGTATAGGCAGGTTGGAAATCCGGCACGCGCCGTCCGCGCGGGCCCGTAGAACGCTTGCGGCAACGGCTAAAATGCCCGATGCGGCGATGTGCCTGCTGCAACAGTTTCTGGCCCGAAGCACCGCCGCTGGCCGGCGGTGCACACCGGAATGGTCGTGCTACTCGGTTTGCTCGCGCTGGCTGCCTGGTTTTATCGCGAGCCGGTAGCCGACCTCGTGATCCGCCGTTATCTAGCCGCGAACGGCGTCGCCGTGCAGGCGCGGACCGCGCGTGTCGGCAGCGATGCGCTGGTATTCGACGATGTCCGGCTCGGGCCTGTGGCCGCTCCCGACCTGACCGCGAGCCGCATTACGATCGACGTTGGCTGGTCGCGACTAACCCCGGCGGTGCGCGCGCTGCGGCTCAACGGCACGGTGCTGCGCATGCGCGCGGACAGCAGCGGCGTCAGCTTCGGCAGCCTCGACCGGCTGATCCCGCCGGGCCGCTCGACCCGCTTCCCGGCGATCGCGCTTGCCGCACAGGGTGCGGTCGTCCGCGTCGCGACACCCGTGGGCGAGCTGGTCTGGCGTGTCGACGGTAGCGGACGGCTCGACCGCGACTTCCACGCCGTCGCCGAACTCGCACCGGCGGCGCTCCATATGCGGGACTGCGGCGGCCGCGCGGTCGCGACGGTCACCATCGCGACCCATTCCACCGGTTTCGATGCGGCTGGCAACGGCAACGTGCAGAGCATCGCGTGCAGAGGGGTGGCGGCATCCAGACTTGAATGGCGCGCGACCGCGGCGGGACCGCTCAGCCTGGCTTCGCTACGAACGACCGTGGTGGCGACGATCGCGTCGGCACGCTGGCAAGAGCTTTACAGCGGCGTCACGACGGTGTTGGCAACGGCGGGCGGCAGTCCCGGCGGGCTAAGCGGATCGTGGCAGCTACACGGCGTCGACCTCGGACACGGCGGCGACCATGCCGCGATGCTGACGGGCAGCGGAACGCTCGCGCAGTATAATAATGGAGTAGCGCTGACTGGCACCGCGAGCGCGACTGGGGTTACCTCGAGCACGGCGGCGGCGCTGCCCAACATGACGGGCTGGCCTACGCTTGCCGCGCGCCTCGCTAATCGGCTCCGGCAGGCGGCGCGGTCGTTCAATGCCGAAGCAAGCTTCGTCGCCGATCTCGGCGATCTCCCCGCGGTTCGCATCACCAGGGTCAGCGCTGCCACCGCGAGCGGCCTGCGGGCAACGTTGAGCGGCAAAGGCCTATACTGGAGCGCGGCGGCGGTCAGCGTCGACGGCATCTTCGATGCGAACGGCGGCGGCCTTCCCGCGTTGCACGGCAATGTCGTAAACCACGGCGTCGAAAGCGCCGGCGGCTTTGCGCTCGCACCATGGCAAGGGGGCGGCGACGCGCTAGCGGTTAGCGGCGGAATGTTCAGTGTCTCGCCACGACGGCTCAGCCTCGCCGCGAACGTCTTGCTGTCGAGCGCCGTCGCGGGCGGGCGCATCGACGTTTTGCGCATGCCACTGACCATCACAGCCGATGCTGCGACCGGTGCGCTCAGCATCGGCGACGGTTGTGCGCCGATAACCCTCGGGCGCGCTGAGTTCGGCAGCACCGTCGCCGGGCCGCTGGCGTTGACGCTATGTCCGGTCGCACGCGGGCCGCTGATGCAGCTGAATGACGGGCGGCTCAGAGGTGATGTCGTGCTGTCGGGGCTGACCGCTAGTGGCGGCACTGGCGTTCAGGTCGTGGCACTAGCCGCCCAGCCGATGCAGCTGACCCTGCGCGGCACGCCTGCAGCGCCGGTGCTGGCGACGCCCGCCGCAACGCTCACGGCCACACTCGGCACATGGCGCGGCGGCGCGACGGTCGCGGCAAAGATGATGCGCGGCGCTCGCGGCTGGTCCGGCGGCGGCAGCCTGAGCGCCGTCGCTGCAACCGGGCCTGCGTTGACGCTACGCGACGGTTCGGCGCGGTGGCAGCTGGCTGCGGGAAAGGCGTCGCTGAGCGGAGTCGCGGCGACGCTGATCGATCCTGGCGCGACGCCCCGCTTTGCCCCACTACGGCTGAGCGACGCTACCGCGCAGCTCGATGCGGCCTGCGTCACGGCGCATGGCACGGTGAGGCTGGCGAGTAGTCCGCCAGCGGCGGCCGCCACGCTCGCCACCGTCGCGGGCAGCTTCGATCTCGCGAGCCGGACCGGCCGCGCGACGCTCGACTCGGCGCTGACGTTCACCCCGGCGCTGCAGCCGTTGCAGATCAGCGAGCAAGCGCGCGGCATCGTCGCCAACGTTGCGGGCAAGGTCACCAGCCACGCCGACATGGTCTTCAGCGCGACAGGCCTGACCGGTGCCGGGCGCATCCGGCTCGACCAAGTCTCGCTCGCCACTGCCGCGCTCGGTCCGGTAAGCGGAATCGACGGCACGATCGGCTTCGATGACCTGCTAACGCTGCACACCCCACCGCATCAGACACTGCACATCGGCGCGGTCGACCCCGGCATCGCCATCGAGGACGTCATCGCCACCTTCCAGCTGCTCGGGCCCGGAAGCGTCGCGCTCGAACGGCTGCGCTGGCCATTCACCGGTGGCACGATGACGATGCGACCGACGGTAATCCGCGCCGGTCTGGCGCGACGCAGCTTCACGGTCGACGTCGACGGCCTCGACGCGGAAGCATTCCTGCAGCGCTTCGAGCTCAAGAACCTCAGCGCTACCGGGCGCTTCGACGGGACCCTGCCGTTGGTCTTTGACGGCGCGACGGGGCGCATCGAGGGTGGCGTGCTGAGCGCGCGCACCACCGGCGGCTTGCTGCAATACGTCGGCGATGTCGGCCAGGGCAGCATGGGTGCCGCCGGCAAGCTGGCGTTCGACGCGCTGCGCAAGCTGCGCTACCGGACTCTAACGCTGCGGCTGGACGGCGATCTCGACGGCGAACTGGTCATCGGCATTGACTTTACCGGCACCAACGAGCTGCCGATCCACCCCGTTGGCAAGCTGCCGATCCGCGCCGCCGGGCTGCCCTTCAAATTCGGTGTCACCGTGCGCGCACCGTTCCGCGCGCTGCTCGGCACCGCCACGTCGTTCAGCGATGCCCGCACGGTGATCCGCAGCGCCAGCCCGGCACCGTGACCGTTCAGCCTTGATCAAGACGTTAGGTGGCATGGTACTTGCGTGATAGGGGCTGAACATGGCTGTTAAACCGATCGTTCTGCTACTGCTCGCCGCTGCGGCGTTGACGGGCTGCATCCAGCTGCGCGCGCCCGACAAGCCGATCGAGATCACGCTGAACGTCAACATTCGTCAGGAAGTGGTCGTCCGGCTCGAGAAGGACGTCCAAGACCTGATCAAAAAGAACCCGGGGATCTTTTGATGCCTAAGTTTCACGCTGCCATTGGTTTCGCCTTGCTGCTGGCGACAGCGGTACCGGCACTGGCGCAAGCTGCCGACCCGGTCGTCGAGGCGGCACGCGACGCTGGCATAGTCGGCGAGCAGAGCGACGGGTATCTCGGCATCCGCGGCGGCGGCAACGCCGACCTCGTCAAGCGCGTCAACCAGATCAACATTCAGCGCCGTGCCGTCTATACCGACACCGCGGCCGCGAAAAGCGGCGTGACCGTCGTTGATGTCGGTGCGGCAACCGCATGCCAGCTGTTCAAGACGCGCGTGGCACCGAACCAATATTATCGCACTGCCAACGGCGAGTGGCGGCAGCGCACCGGCAACGTCCCGGTAGCGTTGCCGCCCTATTGCGAACGCTAGATCTGGCCAAGGATCGACCGCGCGGCATGTGAAAAGCCGTCAACGGCGAAGCCTGCAGCCCACGTCGGCCGTGATACCCAATAGACCGCGTTGCTGTTGCACAGTTACGGTTCGAACGGCGCAGCCCTGATCTCGCTGGCACCGCATCTGCAGCAAGCTTGGCGGCAGCCACCGACCGGCAGCCTCGGAATCCACTATAGCAG
>CAXTTR010000211.1:0-5655 GCA_964247215.1 uncultured Sphingomonadaceae bacterium | reverse complement strand
GCTCGAGACGTTTGACGTCGCCGGCGCGGCGGCGCGCTGGCTGGCGGCGCCACGCGAGCACAGCCGCAGCGGCGGCCGGCGGCGGCGCGGCCTGGGCAAATTGCTCGCCCGGCTCGTCGAGGCGCTCGACCATGCGACGCTCGGCAGCATCCTGAAGGACATCGCGACGGCCCGGCTGACCCGCATGGAGCTGTCACCGCTGCTCGCCGGCATCATCGACGCGGCGATCGTCGACGGTCGCCACGAGCCCGTCGTCGATGCGGCGATCCAGTGGGCGGCGCGGACGCTCGACGCGCAGGAGAGCATGATCCGCGACATGGTCCACGACCGCACCGCGTGGCTGCTGCGGCTGGCGTCGCTCGACGACCGGGTCGCCGACTCGATCATCGACGCGCTGCGCAATCTGGTCAACGAGGTCGCCGCCAACCCCGAACATCCGCTGCGTATCAAGATCACCGACGCGCTGCGCGATTACGCCTTCGACCTGCGTCACTTTCCCGAGACGCAGGCCAAGGTCGAGGGGCTCAAGGCCGATCTGCTCGGCAACCCGCAGCTTGGCCAGTGGCTCGATGGGCTCTGGAACAACGCGCGCGCGGCACTGCTGCGGCTGCTGACCGACCCCGCCAGCGCCGGGGCAGGGCGGCTCGAAGCCGCCGCGATCAGCCTCGGCCGTACACTTGAAGCGGATGCGGCGCTGCGCGCGGTGCTCAATCTTCACCTGCGCCGGGCTGTCGTCGGGCTAGTCAGCGACTACGGCGATGCGATCGTCACGCTGGTCAGCGACACGATACGCAGCTGGGATGCGGTTACCGTCACTGGCAAGTTCGAGAACGCCGTCGGGCGCGACCTGCAGTATATTCGCATAAATGGCACGGTGATCGGCGGGCTGGTCGGGCTGATTATCTACGCGCTGTCGACGGCTGCCTAACGCGCTCGCCACGGTCACGCTCACTCATCGTTGTTGGCGCCAACCTGACCGGCGAACTTGAACGTCATACGCTGTCCCGAACCGCCGATCGTCAGGCTGTTGTTTGAAAAGTTTTGGGCGCTGGCGATGTTGAAGACGCCGAGCGCCGCCGCATCGAGTCCGCCGTGCGCGACGTCGAGGTCGGCGATCGCCTCCGCTTGGCTGAGCGAGTGCGGTTGCACCATGATCACCTCGGCAATCGTGCCGACAGCTAATGGCGCGGCAGTGAAGCTCGCCTGATAGCCGCGCAACGTCGGCATTGCCGGATCGGGGTCGCGGTAGCCGGGGTCGACGAAATCGGTCTGGGCAAAACGCCAACCGGAGGCAACGTTACCGGCGAAGCCGCTGCCGGGCGCGACCGGCGGGGGCAACGCCGCGCTCAGCGGGCCGAAGTCGGTCAAAGCCCAAGCGGCACCGGAAGCGACTACAATGCACGCCGCCACTAGCAGATCGAGACGCCGCCAAACTATCGTCAAAGCCAGGTGACATGTCCCATCTTGCGGCCCGGCTTGATCTCGCTCTTGCCGTACAGGTGCAAGTGCGCGCGTTCGTCGGCGAGGATGTTCGCCCAGTCGTGCACCGCCTCGCCGAGCAGGTTGACCATGCGTATTGACGGCGCGGTCAGCGCAGTGTTGCCAAGCGGGAGGCCGCAGATCGCACGGATATGGTTCTCGAACTGGCTGACGCGAGCGCCTTCGAGCGTCCAATGCCCGCTGTTGTGCACGCGTGGGGCCATCTCGTTGAACACCGGGCCGTCGGCGCACGCGAAGAATTCGAGCGTCAGCACCCCGACATAGTCTAACGCATCGGCCGCTCGCCGCGCCAGTGCCACCGCCTCGGGCCGCCAACGGGTGATGCTGTCCGGAGCAGGTATTGCGCTGCAGTCGAGCACGCCGCGAACGTGGCTGTTATGCGGCGCATCATAGATGACGCTATGCCCGTCATGCCCACGCGCCAGCAGCACCGAAAACTCCGCCTCGAAGCCGACCAGCGCTTCGAGCAGCGCTGGTTGTTCGCCGATCGCCGCCCATGCCACGTCAGTATTTTCGAGCCTGTCGATCCGTGCCTGGCCCTTGCCGTCGTAGCCGAAACGCCGCGTCTTGAGCAGCGCCGGAGTGCCCAGCGCCGCCAGCGCTTCGCCCAGCTCAGCGCGAGTTGCGACGGCGCGGTATGGTGCCGCTCGCCCGCCGAGCCCGGCGATGAAGGTTTTCTCCGTCAGCCGGTCCTGCGACGTCCCGAGCGCGTCCGCGCTCGGGAACACCGGTACCAGCGCCGCCAGATGCCGAACCGCGGCGACCTCGATGTTCTCGAACTCGAACGTCGCCACATCGACCTGCGCCGCGAACGCTTCGAGCGCGGCGAAGTCGGTGTAGTCGGCACGGGTCACCTGTGCCGCGACATCGCCCGCCGGCAGATCGGCCTCAGGCGCAAGAATGTGGACGCGGTAGCCCATGTTCGCCGCCGCCAGCGCCAGCATGCGCCCAAGCTGACCGCCGCCGAGAATGCCTATCGTCGAACCGGGCGGGATCATGCGTGCGCGAGACCTGCGGGTTCAATAACCGGCGGCATCTCCGCTACCGCGTCGCGCTGCGCTGCACGCCACGCGTCCAGCCGCGAGGCGAGTGCATCATCGAATACGGCAAAGCTGGCCGCGACCAGCAACGCCGCGTTGATCGCACCTGGCTTGCCGATCGCCAATGTGCCGACGGGAACTCCGGCCGGCATCTGAACGATCGACAGCAGGCTATCGATACCGTTGAGCGACTTCGACTCCACCGGGACGCCGTACACCGGCAGCCGCGTCAGCGCCGCGCACATGCCGGGCAGATGCGCCGCGCCACCCGCCCCGGCGATGATCGCGCCGAGCCCGCGCGATACCGCGCTTGTCGCATAGTCGTACAGCCGCGCCGGGGTGCGATGCGCCGACACCACCTGCGTCTCGTGCGCGACGCCGAGCACGGCCAGTGTCTCGACCGCATGGCGCATTGTCGTCCAGTCGGACGTGCTCCCCATGATGATGCCGACCAGCGGTAGAGTCACAGCGCGCCCCCAAGCAGGAAGCGGCGGACCTTAGGGCGCAGCGCGAAGGCGATCAATGGCCGCGGGCAGCTCGGTGCGGTCGCTAACGCCGGTCGCCGCCCCGCTCGCGCATGAACACGACAAGCGCCAGCCGCAGCCAGCCGACGATCATCGCCAGCCCGCCAACCGGCGTGATCGCCCCGAACCAGCGCGGCGCACCGAGCGCCATCAGGTCAAGCGACCCCGCGAAGATCAGACTGCCCGCCAGCAGCGCCCACGCCGCGACGCGCACCCGCGCTGCATCCCGCCAGCCGAGCAGCGCGAACACCGCGATTGCATGCGGCAGCTGAAACTGCGCCCCGGTTTGCAGCCAGCCGCGTGCTACCGGGTCGGTGACGCCGTGCACCGCTGCCGCGCCGGTCGCAATCGCCACGCCCGCGCTCAACGCCGCCAGTGCGGGCAGCCAGCGTGCCATCAGTTGGCGCGCAGCATCTCGCGTGCGATGATGACGCGCATGATTTCGTTGGTGCCCTCGAGAATTTGGTGCACCCGGAGGTCACGCCACAGCCGCTCGACCGGGTAGTCCATCAAATACCCATAACCGCCGTGCAATTGCAGCGCACGGTCGACGACCGCCGAGCCGGTGTCGGTTGCCAGCCGCTTGGCCATCGCCGCGAAACGCGTCTTGTCGTGCGACCCGGCGTTGACCTTGGCGGCAGCTTGGTACAGCAGCGCGCGCGCCGCCGACAGCTCGGTCTCCATGTCGGCGAGTTTGAACTGCGTCGCCTGGAAGTCTGCTATGGTCTTGCCGAACTGCGTCCGCCCGCGCGTGTAGGTCAGCGCCTCGTCGAGGGCGCGCTGTGCGCCGCCGAGACTGCACGCGCCGATGTTGAGCCGCCCGCCGTCGAGGCCCGACATCGCGATGGCGAAACCCTGCCCCTCGGCGCCGATGCGGTTGGCAACGGGCACCCGGACCTCGTCGAAGTTGACCTGCGCGGTCGGCTGCGAGTGCCAGCCGAGCTTGCGCTCGGGCGCGCCGAAGCTGACGCCGGGCATGTCGTGATCGATGACCAGCGCGGTAATGCCCTTGGGCCCGTCCTCGCCGGTGCGGACCATCGTCACATATACGTCGTTCGCGCCACCGCCCGAGATGAACGCCTTCGAGCCGCTGACGACGTAATGCTCGCCGTCGCGAACGGCGCGGGTGCGCAGCGCGGCAGCGTCGGAGCCTGAGCCCGGTTCGGTCAAACAGTAGCTGGCGATCTTGTCCATGGTGACCAGATCGGGAAGGTAGCGCGCCTGCAGCTCGGGCGAGCCGTAGGCGTCGATCATCCACGACGCCATGTTGTGGATGGAGATGAACGCGCTCGTCGATGGGCAGCCGTACGCCATCGCCTCCATGATCAGCGCCGCCTCGATCCGCCCCAGCCCGATGCCGCCGTTCGCCTCGCTCACGTAGATGGCGCCGAAGCCGAGCGCGGCGGCGGCACGAATCGTGTCGAGCGGGAAGACGTGATGCTCGTCCCAATGCGCCGCATTCGGGGTGATGTCGCTGGCGGTGAATCGCTGCGCGACTTCCTGAATTTCGCGCTGGTCGTCGGTCAGGTCGAACTGCATCTGCATCGGGTGCTCCTTACCCGTGGACTTAGCACTGCGCCCTCGAAACGTCAGCCCGCTATCGCCGCGACCTTTGGCCCGCTATGCCGCCGCAATGACCAGCGCCGCTGCCATCGTTGACGAACTCAGCCGCCTGCACGGTGCCGCGGTGGCCGCCCTGCGCACTGCACTCGCCGCCTTCCTCACCAGCGGCAGCGTGCCCGCGCCGGGAGCGCGCGCGGCGGGACTATTCGCCTATCCCGAGCTGAAACTGCGCTACCGCGGCGGCGGCGCGGCGCGGCTGATCCGGGCGTATGCGCGGATCACCGTGCCGGGCGACTATGCGACGACGATCACCTGCCCCGAGCTGTACCGCGATTACCTGACGCAGCAGTTGGAACTACTGATCGCCGACTTTGGCGTCGAGGTCAGCGTCGCACCGTCTGTCGTCGAGATCCCCTACCCCTATGTCCTCGACGGCGCGACCGACCTGCGGCTCGACGCTGTCGCCGCCGCCGAACTCGCACGGCACTTTCCGACCACCGAGCTGGCGCACATCGGTGACGAGCTTGTCGACGGGCTGTGGGACATGGCGAGCCACCCGACGCGGCCGCTGGCGCTGTTCGACGGCCCGCGTACCGATTTCAGCCTGGCGCGGCTGAAGCATTACACCGGCACGCCGGCGGGCGACGTCCAGCAATATGTGCTGCTGACCAACTACCACCGCTACGTCGACGAGTTCGTCCGCTGGGCCTGCCGCCAGTTAGCCGAGGACACGCCTTACACCGCGCTGTCGTGCAGCGGCGGGCGAATGATCGGCCGCGATGACCCCGATCCGGCGCACGCCATCGCCGACGGCGCATGGCGGCGGCATCAGATGCCCGCGTACCACCTGACCGCGCCGGGGCGGGCGGGGATCAGCCTCGTCAACATCGGCGTCGGCCCGGCGAACGCCAAGACGATCACCGACCATCTCGCGGTGCTGCGGCCCGAGGCGTGGCTGATGATCGGGCATTGCGGCGGCTTGCGGCCAAGCCAGACGATTGGCGATTATGTGCTGGCGCACGCGTATC
>CAXTTR010000210.1:0-5658 GCA_964247215.1 uncultured Sphingomonadaceae bacterium | reverse complement strand
CTGGTGCAGCTCAAGCTGGGGGCGCTCGCGGCGTAATAAGGGCCTGGGTTATTTATCCGGGAGCAATTAGCCGGTAACAATGTTTGGCCTCGGCTGGCAATGCTGGCAGGAGAATGCACAGCAAGGATCAAAGTAGTGGCAGATCGCGACGGTCGAAGAGCGTCGCGCCTTGCTCCCCCCGTAGCGGCGCACGACAAGCCGGCGACGCTGCGGCGAGTAACCTCGTACGATGTCGCCCGTCATGCCGGCGTGTCGCAGTCGGCGGTATCACGCTGCTTCACGCCCGGTGCGAGCGTCGCGCCGGCGGTCCGCGAACACATCGTCAAGATCGCCTCCGAGCTGGGCTACCGGCCTAATGCGCTGGCGCAGGGTCTCGGCTCGCGGCGGACCAACCTTGTCGCGATGCTCGTGTCGAGTGTCACCAACCTGTATTATTCCGAGGCGCTCGCCGCGATCAGCCAAGGGCTGCTGGCGCGCGATATGCGCGTCCTGCTGTTCTCGCTGCAGGAGGAGGGCGGCGTCGCCGAAGTCCTCGACCAGATCTGGCGCCATAGTGTCGACGGCATCATCTCGACCGCCCGGCTTACCGACGAGCAGATCCAGATGTTCGCCGATCGCGGCATCCCGCTGGTGCTCTACAACCGCAGCTCGCAACTGGTCCGCGCCGCGACGGTCGCCTGCGATGCCGCGGCGGGCGAGACCGAACTGGTCCAGCGGCTGCTCGGCGCGGGACACCGGCGCTTCGGCATGATCGCCGGCACCGACCGCTCATATTCAGGTGAGGAGGGCAGCCGTGCCGCGCTTCAGCACCTTGGCGACGCCGGCTATCGCGACGTGCCGGTCGTGCGCGGCGACTGGTCCCACGACAGCGGCGTTCGCGCGCTGCACGAGCTGATGGCCATGCAGAGCAGCTATGACGCGATCATCTGCGCCAATGACCTGATGGCAGTCGGTGCTATCGATGCCGCCCGCGACGACTTCGGCCTGCATGTTCCGGGTGACCTGTCGATCGTCGGCTTCGACGGCGCCGCACCCGCGACGTGGAGCAGCTACCGGGTTACCACCATCCGCCAGCCGGTGCACGCGATGGCCGAAGCGGCCGTCGCGATGCTGCTCGAGCGCGTGGAAAACCCGTTGCTGCCGGTCGAGCGTCGCCTGTTAGCGGGCGAATTTATCCGCGGCGCTTCAGCTAAGATTGCTTAGCGGTTATAACACCGGTGGGCGGTCCGGCGGCTTGCAGCCGAACAAGGCTAGGTCGCGGGCCTTTGTTCAGCGAGCTGCTGGATCCGAAGAGACCCCAGATGCAGTCGTTCAGACCTGCCTGCCCGGCTCCCAGCTTCGGACGCTCGTTAATGTGACCCGGTCGGGGCGCTACGCGGCCGCATTGACGGCGCGTTTCTTGGATCGAATAAGTGCTATAGTATCCGCAAAGATCAGAAGGGTCATGGCGCACAAGTTTGAGACCAATGAAGGTTCCGGCAAATGAAGGGGAGTTTTAGACTTCTTCGTTTAGTAATCCATATTGACATGGCGCTCCCACACTAGCGACCAATGCTCGACGAATGCCTCAACCGCTTCAGTGCCATCAGCAATTGCATCAGCATAGTCAGAAAGGGTCTTTGCGTCGAACGACGGATCGACACCGCCTTTAAGTAATCGGTCCGGCCTCTCCAATGCACCGGACGACAGCAGCGCGTCGAGCGCGTCGAAGGTCGCGCAGCTTTCGGCATGATCGTCGGAATCCACCGGTAGGACGGAGAAGCGCACGCTATCCCCGAATAGCGTGAAATTGGCGGGTATCGCGCCGATTTTGGGTAAATGAAAAAAGAGAGACCCCTTGTCGTTCTCGACTCCGCCATGGGCGAAAGGATTGCGGATGCGTTCTTTGATCCTGCGCATCCGCCCCAGCGCCAACTCCATGTCACGCGGAAACGGTGGGACGAGAATCATCCTGAGCTTATCATTCCATTTTGCCGCGAGAAGCCGCAGCAATTCGCCCTCGACCAAGGGTGCACCTGTGAAGGCGCGCAGGAGCACCAGGCGATGTTCTAGACAACTGAAATAGCTGTCGACCATCGCCGTGGAATAGAAGAACCCATGTCGGCGCGCAGCCAGCGTGGCGTTGATCGACCGGGTAGCCTCGTCGAGCCTAGCGACCTCGGTACCCGCTGGGTCACGTTCCCCATTCCGCGCAGTTTCCGAACCGCGCGCGTAGGCGTCGTTGGCGAGCTGCCGAAAAAAGCGATAGCGGCCGTCAAACTCGACGAAGCGGTTGACGATCAGCACCTCGCCCATCGAGACTTGGTTTTCTGCGACTGGCGCGAGGAAGCGTTCGATTTCGCGCAGCGCCGATTGGAGCTGCCCTTGGATGCGCTCGTCGAGATCGTCCCGCCCCTCGGGACGGAAGATTGTGAAGCCGAACTTGCGCAGCTCGAACGCAATCGGTTGGCCATCGATCGCCCCGGATACGGTCCATCGCACCTTCTCGCCCGCTCCATACCAGCGCCAGCCTAGGACATCGCGCAACGCGAAGAGCACCAACTCAGGCACGGGAAAGCGAGACCGATCCGGCCGGAAGGAGATCATCTTGGGCCTGCCGGGAGAAGCCGGGATCTCGGCCGAAAAGCCGGTGAGTTTGGCCGCGAGACGAGGCCGCAAGGCGCCATACGGGTCCGTAGCGACTGGATCAGACATGTAGCACTTTCGGATCGCTAAAGGATGTCGCTGAAGCCGCGACGCAGGGAATCGAGCGGCACCAGCAGGCTATCCTCGCACAGGTCCGCATAGCGCTCGCAAAAGTGATTGTGATAGCGCGCAACCCATTCGTATTTTGCCCAAAGGATCGGCTGGTCGCGGAAGCGGCGCAATCGTTCGATCACGACCTCGCGATGTACGGCTAGTTCATGGAGCCCAAACCCACCCTCGTAGGGCGCTGGCGCGAGGTGTTCGAGGTAGCTGACGAAAGGCTGGCCGTCGCTGTCCTGGCGCATCTCGCGATTCTGCGGCGAATTCGCCGGATCGGCATAGTAGCCGATGTGCTGGATGACCCTGTCCCTGGCCGATGCGCACAGGATGACACGCGGATCGCGCGCAAGCTGGCATTCGCCTTGATAGGCTTCGAGCAAAGCGTCACCGAATACGCCGAAACCGTCGACATAAGCGGGGCCAACCGCAATCGCGCCGCGCACGAAGAAGCCCTTTAGCGCGAGTTGCGTCTGTAAGGCCCCTACTGCCATCGCGACATTGCCGAGTTCCGATTCGCCGTCATTGTGCCGGCCGATCGGGCGGGCGAGAACAATGTTGTCGGTGAAGGTTTTGAGCGCGAAGAGCGGTGGATAGCGGTTTTGTCCCACGGGATCGTAGCCCATCTCGGCGAGCATCATCGGGTAACTGTCGACAAGTGCCTGATGAAAGCTGCGCTGGGCGTCTTTGCCGCCGGTAGCGATCAGGTCGCGATAACCGAGGATGTCGAGGAAGCAGAGAACGGACTCGACCAGCCGAAAGCCGTGGCCCGCGCGCGTGTAGGGGCCTGCTGGTGGGCGCGAACGATGGTGCTGTCGAGCATCAGATACCGGTTGTCGCGGTCCGCAGCCAGCGTGTCGAACACGCGTTCCCAGACGCCCGCATGGCACACCGGCTGAAGCGCCGGTGCACCGTCTTCCACTTGCCGTAACGCTCGGGCAAGTCGCGCCAGTGCCCCCGATCGCAGCACCCACAAACAGGCGTTCCCGAACAAGCGGTTGTCCAATCCCGTGCGGCCCGGATCGCACGCCTTGCCCGGCAGTAACCGCGCGATCCGAACCCACTGCAACTCGTCCAACTCGTACCGCTTGATCCCCATCGTGACGCTCCGTGTCTAAAACGGAAGCCGATGGATCAGACATCGCGCCGATTGGGAATCCTGAATGTCGATCCGACCTAGCATTACAGTTGCGCTTTATGGCTGATGTGGGCGCGTCGAGCGGCGGCTTGGTGCGCTCGCCGCCAAGTTGACCAGGCGATGATATGGGCTGGCTGGATCCGGCGCTGGGCGAGGCGGATGGCGACACGGCGGACCTCCTGGATCGACCAGCGGATCAGCGGCGCGGCGGTGTCCGCATGCTTTTTGGGGGCGGCGCTCGGTTTGCTTGGTGACGGATCGCGGCCATCATGGCGAACGCGAGCATGACGAGCGACACGTGCCGATGCCAGCCGTGCCACGAGCGGGTCTCGTTGTGGTCGAGCCCGAGCTCGTTCTTGGTCGTCTCGAAGCTGTCCTCGATCGCCCAGCGGTGCCCTTCGATCGATACCAAAGTCTGGATCGTCGTTCCAGCCGGACACCAGGTGGTGAAGAACGCCAGGTCGCCATCGGCGATGGTGCGGCGGATCAGCAGTCCGCGCGTCCAGAGGCCCGATCGCGCCTCGTCGTATTCGGCGGCGTCCAGGTCGGCGAGCTCGAGATACGCCCAGTCGTGGAGCCTGGCTCCCTTGGTTCCCTCGCCCGCTGACAGCCGCTGCCAGGCATCGGCATCGAGGCTGCGTGCGATCTCGTCGGCGGTGCCGGCGACGGCGGGTTTGCCGGCCCAGGAGCCGAAGTGATGGTTGGCGTTGACGCCGAGCACATAGCCCTTGCCAGCACGGCGCAGCACCTGCTCGATGTCGCCGACGCCGTAGACGCTGTCAGCTGCTACCCACGAGAACGGGATACCAGCGGCGATCGCCCGGCCGATCATCTGCACCGCAAGCGCAGGCTTGGTCGCAAACGCCGTATTGTCCGGGACATGCGCTCGGGCCAGGCGCTCCGGATCAGTCATCCACGCTTTCGGCAGATACAGCGCCCGATCGATGAACGCGTGGCCGTGGCGCGACACGTAAGCCGCGAACACCCCGATCTGGCAGTTGGTGATCTTGCCCGCCGAGCCGGTGTACTGACGACCGACGCCGCACGAGGCTTTGCCCTGCTTCAGGAACCCGGTCTCGTCGATGACCAGCACCGCATCGTCGGCACCGAGCGTCTCGACCACATAGTCGCGCACGATGTCGCGAAGCACGTCCGCATCCCACCGGCTCCGGCCAAGGACCGCCTGCTGCCGCCACGGTCCCAGATCGCCTGCCGCCTCAGAACGCATCCAACCGGTCTTGCGCCGCTCGTCGCCCAGCAACCCGTCCAGGAACAGCCCCGCCGAAGCCGCGACGCGGTCCTGCGTGAACAGCCTCCGCATCCGCGCCTTCACGTCCCTGAGCGACGACGCCCAGAGCTCCAGCGTCGTCAGGGTCGATGCGCCCGTCATCCATGACCTCCCAACCATGGTAGATCATTGATTCAGAATTTCTACTAAAGCGCAACTGTAATGCTAGGGATTGTTGAGGTTTAGGATTCCCTTTGCGTAAAAGTTCTGATTCAAGCTCCGTGAAGGAGTTTGGCGATGAGCGACGTTCGGCTGGTTCTGCGGGATGATCAATGGGTGCGGATGGAGCCGCATTGCCACGGCAAGGCAAGCGATTCGGGCCGAAGCGGCGGCGACAACCGGATGTTTTTGGAAGCGGTGCTGTGGATTGCGCGAACGGGCAGCCCTTGGCGCGACCTTCCGGTCGTGTTCGGCAAGTGGAACACGGTGTTCAATGGTTTGATCGCCGACAAGGCGTTCGACAACAACCTGCTCGTCGCTGACCTGAACG
>CAXTTR010000209.1:0-5726 GCA_964247215.1 uncultured Sphingomonadaceae bacterium | reverse complement strand
TGATTATCCCGCAGCAGGGGCGGTTGGCGATTACGACCGAGCTTGGGCGGATCGCGCTCGAACCGCTTGAGGTCGCAGTGATCCCGCGCGGGTTGCGCTATGCGGTGGCGCTGCCCGACGGCACGGCGCGAGGGTATCTCGTCGAGAACCGGGGCGCGCCGTTCCGCCTCCCCGAGCTCGGGCCGTTGGGGTCGAACGGGCTCGCCAACCCGCGTGATTTCGAGACGCCGCCGGCGCGGTTCGAGGACCGCGACGTGCCTTTCGAGCTGATCCAGAAGTTCGGCGGGCAGCACTGGACGACGACGCTCGACCACAGCCCGTTCGATGTCGTCGCCTGGCACGGCAACCTCGCGCCGTACAAATACGACCTGCGCCGCTTCAATTGCATGGGCACGGTCAGCTTCGACCATCCCGATCCGTCGATTTACACCGTGCTGACCTCACCAAGTGACACGCCCGGCCGCGCCAACGCCGACTTCGTCGTCTTCCCGCCGCGCTGGCTGGTCGCCGAGGATACCTTCCGCCCGCCGTGGTTCCACCGTAACATCATGAGCGAGGCGATGGGGCTGATTGCCGGCGCATACGATGCCAAGGCCGACGGCTTCGCGCCCGGCGGGCTGTCGCTGCACAATATGATGGCGGGGCACGGCCCCGACGTGGCGAGCTGGCAGGCCGCAAGCAACGCCGAGCTCAAGCCGCACAAGCTCGACGGCACGATGGCGTTCATGGTCGAAAGCTGCTGGCCATTTGCGACCACGGCCTATGCGGCAGCACACGCGCAGCCCGATTACGACGCTGCCTGGGCCGGGTTCCCCAAGGCGATGCTGCCGTGAGCCTCGATGAAACGCACGACCCCGCCGCGACCAGCCGCGTCGCCAGCGCCAACGGTCACGCCGACTTCCCGATCCAAAACCTGCCGCTCGGCATCTTCAGCGACGGCGACGCCCCTCGCGGTGGTGTCGCGATCGGCGACAGCACCGTCGACATCGGTGCGGCGCTTGACCTGTTCACCGGCGAGGCGCTGCTCGCCGCACGGGCGATGACCGGGCCAACGCTCAATCCGCTGCTGGCGCTCGGCGCTGGCCCGCGCCGGGCACTACGCCGGGCGCTGTTCGCGCTGCTCCGCGCCGATAGCGACGGCCGCATTGATGCCGCGCTGCGCCCGGCTGCCGAATGCACGATGCGCCTGCCGGCAGTGATCGGCGACTACACCGACTTTTACGCCGGCATCCACCATGCCGAGGCGGTGGGGCGGCAGTTCCGTCCCGATCAGCCGCTACTGCCGAACTACAAGCATGTGCCGATCGGCTATCACGGTCGCGCCTCGTCGGTGCGCGTCTCGGGCACACCGGTGCGGCGTCCGTCGGGACAGCGCAAGGCTCCCGACGCCGACGCGCCAAGCTTCGGGCCGAGCCAGCGGCTCGACTTCGAGCTCGAACTCGGCATCTGGATCGGCCCCGGCAGCGCACTTGGCGAGCCAATCAACATTGGGGATGCTGACCATCACATCGCCGGGCTGTGCCTGCTCAACGATTGGTCGGCGCGCGACATCCAGGCGTGGGAATATCAGCCGCTCGGGCCGTTCCTCGCCAAGAACTTCCTGACCAGCGTATCGCCGTGGCTGGTCACCGCCGAGGCGCTTGCGCCGTTCCGCGTCGCGCAGCCGCCGCGACCTGCGGGTGACCCGCAGCCGTTGCCATATCTGTGCGACCCCGCCGATCAAGCCGCGGGAGCCTACGCAATTGCGTTCGAGGCGACGCTGAGCACGGCGGCGATGCGCGCCGCGGGCACTGCTCCGCAGCGGCTCTCGCAAGTCGCTGCCACCGAGCTGTACTGGACCCCGGCGCAGCTGATCGCGCATCACAGCAGCGGCGGCTGCGACCTGCGCCCCGGCGACCTGCTCGGCAGCGGCACGATCTCGGGACCGGCCCCCGACAGCCGCGGCAGCCTGCTCGAAATCGCGCAGGGCGGCAAAGCCCCGCTGATACTGCCCGGCGGCGAGACGCGCAGCTTCCTCGCAGACGGCGACGAGCTGACGCTGACCGCGACGGCGCGCCGCGACGGTTATGCCAGCATCGGTTTCGGCAGCTGTACGGGGCGGGTGTTCTCGCCGAACTAAACGCAGCCGATCACGTCGTCGCTCCCGACCCGTTTACCCGCTCGTTGCAATCCCCGCGCCGCTCGGCCATGCCGCGCCGTTACGCGAGGAGAGCTTAGTGTCCGAGATCGCCCAGTTACTAGCCGCTTTCGACGCGCTTACTCCCGACCCCGCCATTGCCAGCCAGCGTGTCGCGTTCGGCACCTCGGGCCATCGCGGCTCGTCGCTCGATACCGCGTTCAACCGCGCGCACGTGCTGGCGATCAGCCAGGCGGTGTGCGACTACCGCGCCGCGCAGGGCATCGACGGGCCGCTGTTCCTCGGGCGCGATACGCACGCGCTGTCCGAGCCAGCCTTCGCCGCGGTGGTCGAGGTGCTTGCGGCGAACGGCGTCACGACGATGGTGGACGGTGCCCGCGGCTACACGCCGACGCCGGTGATCAGCCACGCGATCCTGACGTACAATCGCGGGCGCAGCGCCGGGCTGGCGGACGGAATCGTACTAACGCCGTCGCATAATCCGCCGCGCGACGGCGGTTACAAATACAACGGCACCGACGGCGGCCCGTCGGGCGCGGCGGCGACCAGCTGGATCGAGGCGCGGGCGAACGCGCTGCTCGCGGCAGGGCTTGGCGCGGTAAAGCGCAGCGCCAACTACGACGCTAGCGGTTACATCCACCCGCACGATTATACCGCGAGCTATGTCGGCGACCTCGCCTCGGTGATCGACATGGACGTCATCCGCAGCGCTGGCGTCCGTATCGGCGTCGACCCGCTCGGCGGCGCGGGGCTTGGCTATTGGGCCCCGATCGCGGAGCGCTACGGCCTTGATCTGACCGTGGTCAATACGACGCTCGACCCGGCGTTCGCGTTCATGCCGGCCGACTGGGACGGTAAAATCCGCATGGACTGCTCGTCACCCGCGGCGATGGCCAAGCTCGTCGGCATGCAGCACGACTTCGACATCGCCTTCGCTAACGACCCCGACGCCGACCGGCATGGCATCGTCACGCCGAGCGGCGGCCTGATGAACCCCAATCACTTCCTTAGCGCCGCGATCGCTTATCTGTTCGCCCACCGGCCCGGCTGGGGCGCGGCGGCGGGGGTCGGCAAGACCGCGGTGACCAGTGCGATGGTCGACCGCATCGCCGCCGCGCTCGGCCGTCCGCTCGTCGAGATGCCGGTCGGCTTCAAGTGGTTCGTCCCCGGACTGGTGTCGGGCAGCCTCGGCTTTGCGGGCGAGGAGAGCGCCGGAGCGTCGTTCCTGCGCACCGACGGCAGCGTCTGGACGACCGACAAGGATGGGATCATCCTCGGGCTGCTCGCGGCCGAGATGACAGCCCGCACCGGGCAGGACCCGAACGCCAGCTATGTCGAGCTGACCGCCGCGCACGGCACGCCGTCTTACGCCCGCATCGATGCGCCCGCGACGGTGTCGCAGAAGGCATGTTTCAAAATGCTGTCGGCAGACACGCTTGGGCTGCACGAGCTGGCGGGCGACCCGGTGGTTTCGGTGACGACGACGGCTTCGGGCGAGCCGCTCGGCGGCATCAAGGTAACGACCGCGAACGGCTGGTTCGCGCTGCGCCCGTCGGGGACCGAGGCGGTGTACAAGGTGTACGCCGAAAGCTTCGCCGGGGCCGACCACCTGGCGCGTATTCAGGCGGAGGCGCAGGCGGCGATGGCGAAGGTGTTCGCGGCGGCGGCGTGAGCGGGTAGGCGCTCAGACTTGAGCCGCAGTCGCTCCTGCAAGCGCTGCCTGCACAACCGCGACCGGCTCGATAACTTGCTGGAAATGTCCGCCGACGGTGATCTCGGTGCCGGGGCCGTTGATCGGCAGCGCCTCACGGACGCGCGAGATTGCGCCGGCGTCGAGGTACACTGCGGCACCGCTGCGCGTCGTCAGCCGGATCAGCTTGGCGTCGGGCTGCAGCCGGGCAAGCAGCGCTGCCAGCGGCTCGCTCGTCAGGATGTAACCGCCGCCGTATTCGATCTTGACCGCCGCTGGAGCCTCGCTGGGCAGCGTCGCACGCAGCCGGAAGATCGCGCCTTTTGCGACGAGAATGGTACTACCGTCGAGGCCGGTTAGCTGGATCATGAGGATAGTTGGCCGTCACCGCCGCGCCGACGCGGTGGTGACGGCCAAGACCATTGAGCCCCTAGCGGTGCGCGGCGTTGTGCTTGAGGCGCTTGATGTGGCGGTTCGCAGCGTCCTGGTGCGCGTGGATGCGTGCCTTGTCGGCGCGCGTCAGGCGACCGCCGTGACGTGCCTTCGCCGCCGCCTTCTGGCGCGCGATGATGCGCTGCTCGCTCTTGAGCTTGCGCGCTTCGTGGCGGGTCAGCTTGCCGCTGCGGACACCGGCGTCGATGCGGCGCTCCTGGTTCAGCTGGCGCAGATTGACCGCCGCGACCGACGGCGTCGCCACCGCGAACAGCGCCAGCGCACCGGCAGCGGCGTAGAGGGTCTTCATCATGGATCAGGCTCCGTAAGTAAGTGACGAGGCTGGCGTAACGCGCCGAGATGAGATTAGCCGCAACAGCGGCACGCGAAGATGCCGCTATGCGGCGAGTGTGACAAGCCGTTGACCGATGGCGCGCAGGTCATCGACGAAGCGGCTATATTCGACTTGCGCCAAGGCCGGGTCCTCGACGCGCAGCAGGAAGCTTGGGTGGACGGTGATCCACAGCTCGCTGCCGTCCGCCAGCGCCTGCGGGGCACCGCGCGCTTTCGAGATCGTCACCGTCTTGCCGGTCAGCGCGCGCGCCGCGGTGGCGCCGAGCGCCACCGTGATCCGCGGCTTGAGCACCGCGCGCTCGCGGTCGAGCCACGTCCGGCAGGCGTCGATCTCGGGCGTCATCGGCTTCGAGTGGATGCGGCGCTTGCCACGCAGCTCGAACTTGAAGTGCTTGACGGCGTTGGTGACATAGGCGCGTGTGCGGTCGACCCCGGCCTCGGCGAGCGCGCGGTTGAACATCTGCCCGGCGGGACCGACGAACGGGTGCCCGGCCAAGTCCTCCTGATCGCCGGGCTGCTCGCCGACGAACATCAGCACCGCGTCCGCCGGGCCCTCGCCGAACACCGTCTGCGTTGCGGGCGCGTATAAGGGACAGCGCGTGCAGGCGCTCGCCTCGGCGCGGAGGGCGTCGAGCGTCGTGGGGGCGCTGCTGCTGTCGTCGAGCATCGTCGTCATGCGGGCGGTGGCTCCTGCGATCAGCCCGGGGACGAGTGCCGCCTCGGGCAGGTTCTTCCAGTATTTCTTCGGCATTTCGGTGGTCATCGCTTTCACCTTCAGCCGCGCCGGGTTGAAGATGCTGGCGTAATAGGTCGTCCAGGTCGCCTCGAGCGGGTCGACGCCGGGAGCTTCGGACCGCGCGCACAGTTCGGGTGTCAGGATCGACCAATGCATCGCGGTGAAGCGGCGCACGAAGAATGGCGCGTTAAGCCGCACGATATGATGCTCGGGCTCGAACCACGCGGCGAAGCGCTCGCCCTTGGCGGCCTCGGGGTCGGGGAACTCGCGGAAGCGCACGAAGGCGCGCATCTTGTGGACGTCGCGCCGAACGCTCTGGTCCATGCCGGTGATGCGGTGCACGAGCGCGTCGGCGGCATCATTGAACAGCCCCGGCT
>CAXTTR010000208.1:0-5747 GCA_964247215.1 uncultured Sphingomonadaceae bacterium | reverse complement strand
GCTATGGGGCGCGGTCGGCGCGGTGTTCGGCTCATGGCGGTCCGAGCGGGCGAAGGTCTATCGCCGCCTCAACGACATTCCCGAAAGCTGGGGCACCGCCGTCACCGTGCAGGCGATGGTGTTCGGCAACATGGGGCCAACGTCGGCCACCGGCGTCGCGTTCACGCGCGATCCGTCGACGGGGCACGCCTCGCACTACGGCGAGTTCCTGATCAACGCGCAGGGCGAGGATGTCGTCGCCGGCATCCGCACGCCGCAGTATCTGACTCAGGGCGCGCGCGAGGCGGCGGGGGCAAATGCCGAGTCGATGCAGGAGGCAATGCCCGCGGTGTTTGACGAGCTGGCGCACGTTTTCGGGCTGCTCGAACGCCACTACCGCGACATGCAGGACATCGAGTTCACCGTCCAGCAGGGCAAGCTGTGGATGCTGCAGACGCGCAGCGGCAAGCGCACCGCCAAGGCGGCGCTGAAGATCGCGGTCGACATGGTCGACGAGGGGCTGATCACGTCCGAAGCCGCGATCCTGCGCGTCGACGCGGCGGCGCTCGACCAGCTGCTCCACCCGACGCTCGATCCCGCCGCGCACCGCGACGTGCTGACCAAGGGGTTGCCCGCATCGCCCGGCGCGGCGTCGGGAGTCGCAGTGTTCGACTCGGAAACCGCCGAGCGGCGCGCGGCGCTTGGCGAGGATGTCATCCTCGTCCGCACCGAGACTTCGCCGGAGGACATTTCCGGGATGCACGCGGCGCGCGGCATCCTGACCGCGCGCGGCGGCATGACCAGCCACGCCGCCGTCGTCGCGCGCGGCATGGGGCGGCCGTGCGTGTCGGGCGCGGGGGCGTTGGCGATCGACATGACGGCGCGTGTGCTCCGCGTCGGCGGGCGCGAGGTCCGGGAGGGCGACCTGCTGACGCTCGACGGGTCGACCGGCGAAGTCATGCTCGGCAAGGTCGCGACGGTCGAGCCCGAGATGGCGGGCGACTTCGGGCGGCTGATGGAATGGGCCGACGTTCACCGGCGGATGGCGGTGCGGACCAACGCCGACACGCCGCTCGACTGCCGCACGGCGCGCGGCTTCGGGGCCGAGGGCATCGGGCTGTGCCGCACCGAGCATATGTTCTTCGAGCCGAGCCGGATCACCGCGGTACGCCAGATGATCCTGGCGGAGGACGAAGCCGGGCGGCGCACCGCGCTCGCGAAGCTGCTCCCCGAGCAGCGCGCCGACTTCGCTGCGATCTTTGAGATCATGGCGGGGCTGCCGGTCACCATCCGCCTGCTCGATCCGCCGCTGCACGAGTTTCTGCCGCACGCCGAGGCCGAGTTCGAGGCGGTGGCGGAAGCGACCGGGCTGTCGCTCGACGTGCTGCGCCGCCGCGCGGGCGAGCTGCACGAGTTCAACCCGATGCTCGGCCACCGCGGCTGCCGGCTCGGCATCACCTATCCTGAGATCTACGCGATGCAGGTCCGCGCCATCTTCGAGGCGGCGATCGACATTGCCGAGCGGAGCGGCGAGAGCGTCATTCCCGAGGTGATGGTGCCGCTCGTCGCCACGGCGCGCGAGCTCGAACTGACCAAGGCGGCGATCGACGCCGAGGCCGAGGCGGTGTTCGCCGAGCGTGGCCACCGGCTCAAATACCTCGTCGGCACGATGATCGAGCTGCCGCGCGCCGCCTTGCGGGCGGGCGACATCGCCGGGTCGGCGCAGTTCTTCAGCTTCGGTACCAACGACCTGACGCAGACCGCACTCGGCATTAGCCGCGACGACGCCAGCCGCTTCCTGACCACGTACGTCGACCGCGGCATCTACGCGCGCGACCCGTTCGTGACGATCGACGTCGACGGCGTTGGCGAGCTGCTGCAGATCGCCACCACCCGCGGCCGCGCCGCACGCCCGGCGATCAAGCTCGGCATCTGCGGCGAACATGGCGGCGACCCGGCGAGCATCGCGTTCTGCGAAACGCTCGGGCTCGATTACGTTAGCTGCTCACCCTACCGGGTGCCGATTGCGAAATTAGCAGCGGCGCAGGCGGCGTTGAAGGCGCGGGGGTAGCTACCGCGTTCTCCGCTGCTCCCCTCCCGCCTCCACGGGAGGGGAGCAGGGACAAAGTGCCCATGCGGTGTCGACTGCGCCTATCGGCGAACGATTCAGTCCAGCTGACACTACCGCACCGCCCCGCCCAGCTTGCCGAACCGCGCCTCATACTCCGTCACCCGCCCGCTATCGAGCAGTTGCGCCTGCTCGACCAGCCGGTCGCGCTTGAGCCGCCCGTTGAACACGCCAAGCCCGGTGTCCGCCTGCGCCACCGCGGCATCGTCCATCGCCGCGATCGCCGGTACGCTGCCCAGGCCAATCGCCGCCAATGCCTGCGCGAACTTGTCACCGACGCCCTTCAGCTGGCGAATGTCGAGCGCCGTCGGGTCGGGGGCGGGCAGCGCAACGGGCTCGGCCTTGCGGGCGCGTACGAGTTCGCGCTTCAGGCGATCGACCTCCTCGGCGAGCGGCCGTACCTGCGCTTTCGCCGCCGCCAGTTCGCGCTCGAGCCGCGCGGTTTCGTCGCGATTCGGCGCTGCAGCCACGATGCTTACAGGCTTCGCGCGGCGGCCGTAGGTAAGCCGCCCGAGCAGCAGCCCAAGCAGCGCGCCGCCAAGCGCAACGGCGACCATCAACTCCTGCGGACTGATCTGCATATGGGGCTCTCCGTGCGATGATCGAATGATGCGGAGATGCGGCGCTTAAGGGTAGTTAATCAAGACCCCCGCTGCTAATTGACCCCGTGTGACCGCCGCTCAGCCTTATACCGCGCATCCCGCTTATACCGATGCCGAGCGCCGCCTCGCGCTCGGGGCGGTACTCGTCGTGCTGCTGCTGTCGGCGCTCGACCAGACGATCGTCTCCACAGCGATGCCGCGCATTATCGCCGAATTGCGCGGGCTCGACCGTATCGCCTGGGTCGGCACCGCGTACATGCTGACCTCGACGGTGGTGGTTCCGATCTACGGCAAGCTTGGCGACATGTACGGACGGCGGCCGATCCTGGTGTTCGGTGTCGTCACCTTCGTCGGCGCATCGGCGCTGTGCGGACTGGCGGGCGAGACCGGCCGCTTGCCGCTGATCGGCGACGGCATGGACCAGCTGATCGTCTGCCGGGCGCTGCAGGGCATCGGCGGCGGGGCGCTGGCAACCGGAGCTTTCGCCACGATCGCCGACCTGTATCCGCCCGCCGAGCGCGGCAAATACGCCGGGCTGTTCGGCGCGGTGTTCGCGCTCGCCGCCGTTGTCGGCCCGCTGATCGGCGGGCTGCTTACCGATCACGCGACGATGACCCTGTTCGGGCACGTTATCAGCGGCTGGCGCTTCGTGTTCTACGTCAACCTGCCGCTCGGCGTCATCGCGCTCTATGTGCTGGTTACCAAACTGCCGTCGGGCACGGTCACCGGCGCGGGCAAGATCGACTGGGCCGGCGCGGCGCTGATCCTGATCACCTTCGTGCCGCTACTGCTGGCGATGAGCTGGGGCGGCCAATCGCATAGCTGGACATCGCCGCTGGTACTCGGAATGCTGGTTATCGCTGGTGCGGGGCTGTTCGCACTGCTTGCCGTCGAACGCGGGCGGCCGGAGGCGATCGTACCGCTCGACCTGTTCGCCGAGCCGGTGTTCGCGCGCAGCAACGCCGCGCTGTTCCTGATCAACCTTGCCTTCATGGGGCTGGTGATGTTCATCCCGCTCTATTTGCAGACGGTGCGCGGCGCGGGCGCGACCGAAAGCGGCTTTGCCATCCTGCCGCTGATGGGCGGGCTGCTCGTCAGCAGCATCGTCACCGGGCGGCTGGCGTCGAAGTACAAGGTCTACAAGCCTTTCCTTATCGCCGGCGGCGCGGTGCTGATCATCGGCATGATCCTGATGCTCGGCGTCACCGCGAACACCAGCCAGAGCGGCTTTGCGCTGCGCATGGCGATCGTCGGGCTCGGGCTCGGGCCGGGGCAGGGCATGTTCACGCTGGCGATCCAGAATGCCGTCGGGGTCGACCGCGTCGGCGTCGCCACCAGTTCGGCGCAGTTCTTCCGCCAGATCGGCGCGACCATCGGCGTGGCGGTGTTCGGCGCGATGCTGACCGGCACGCTGGCGCGCGAACTGCCGCAGCGCGTTCCCGACCTCGCGCGGCTGCACGCCGGCTTCGACCTCAGCCACGCGCAGGCGCTGGCGATGAACCCCAAGGCGATCTATGCCGAGCTGAACGCGGCTGGGCCGAGCGCTCGCGGCGGTAACGCCGGCCCAAACGATGAGAGTACCGGCACTGTCGGCGAGCGCATCGAGGCGGGACTAAGGGCGAGCTTCGCCAGCGCGGTGCTCGGGCTGTTCCGCATTAGCGCTGCGGTGTTCGCGCTGGCACTCGTGGTGACGATGCTCGTGCCGGGGCGCAAGCTGCGCGGCCGCGACCTGCCTGCGGGAGCGACGGCGGAGACGGCGGCAGTGCCGGGAGCTTCGGCGGCAGCGGCCGAGTAGCCGTGGGCAGCAGCGCGGCGGCTTACGACATAGCAATTATCGGCGCGGGCATGGCGGGCGCAAGCCTCGCTTACTTCGCCGCGCCGCACGCGCGCATGCTGCTGCTCGAGGCCGAGGACGCGCCGGGGTACCACACCACCGGGCGCTCCGCCGCGTTCTGGGTAGCCAGCTACGGCGGCCCCGGCGTGCTGCCGCTGACCCTGGCATCGAAGCCGTTCTTCGACGCGCCCCCGGCAGGGTTCACCGAAGTACCGCTGCTGACACCGCGCGGTGCGCTCCATCTTAGCTCGCCCGACGATCCAGGCGCACTTGACCGCTTGGCGGTTGATTTCGCCGCAACCGCGGTGCGCTTCGAACGGCTCGATGCGGCGGCGCTTGCCGCGCGTTACCCGCTGCTGCGCCCCGCGTGGCGGCAGGCGGCGCTGTACGAGCCCGACTGCTACGATATCGATGTCGCCGCGCTGCACGCCGGGTTTCTGTCGGGAGCGCGGCGGGCGGGGGCGGTGGTGGTCTGCCGTGCTGAAGTGTTGACGCTAGACTACATCGGATCGGCGCTAGGACACCAACCCTCTGCCGCTTCCCCAGCGCAAGCTGGGGTTCACGACCGGGCAGGGTCGCGCCCGGTCGTGGACCCCATCCTGCGCTGGGGAAGCGGCTCGATTGACCGGGGCTTGACTCTGTTCCGCGACGCCGGTCGCTGGCGCATCGCCACCACCGCGGGCGAGTTCAGCGCCAAGGTCGTGGTCAATGCCGCTGGCGCGTGGGCCGATGCGGTTGCCGGCCTGGCAGGGGCGGCCCCGCTCGGGCTACGCCCGCTCCGTCGCACCATGGCGGTGGTCGCCACCGAACCCGCAACCGACCCGGCGTTGCCGGTCATCCTCGACGCTGCGGGCAGCTTCTATTTCAAGCCCGATGCCGGCCGTTACTGGGTTTCCCCGCACGACGAGACCCTCGACACCGCGCGCGATACCGCTCCCGAGGAGCTCGACATCGCCGTCGCTGTGGCCCGCTTCGAGGCCGCCGCCACCCCGCGCATCACCCGTGTCGAGCGCAGCTGGGCGGGCCTGCGCACCTTCGCCCCCGACCGGCTGCCGGTGTACGGTTTCGACCCCCAGGTGCCCGGGCTGTTCTGGTGCGCGGGGCAGGGCGGGTTCGGCATACAGACCGCACCCGCCGCGGGAGCGATGGCGGCAGCGCTGGTGCTGGGGCGGGTACCGGAGGTGGAGGCGGGACGGTATGCGGC
>CAXTTR010000207.1:0-5760 GCA_964247215.1 uncultured Sphingomonadaceae bacterium | reverse complement strand
GAAAATCAGGCTCGTGTGAATCCCGTCGATTCAAATCGGTCGAGTTCAACTCTAGTTCGCGTGTCGTCGACGAATTGGTGGACCAACAAGGCGCAGGCTATGGACGAACTCGACCGGCAACTGCGAAGCTTATTGCAGAACGCTGAAACTTGAGACTTGGCCTTAAGAGCGGGTCAGAGCACAGACAAAAAACATCCGGCGGTTTGCGAGCGAATAAATCCGCTGCACTTGCTTCCAATCTTAGCGAACCGAACGATCAACCCGTCATCGCCTTAAGAAATCCGAGCTGGCCTGCTTCGCAAGCACCAAACAACGAGTTCATGTTCATGTCGGGAGTCTGGTCGCCGTTCGGCTCAGGGACGCGCGGGTTACCTGTCCATGACAGAAGCCTGCATACGCGCCGTTTGATCTTCCAGCCATCGTCAAGGCGAACCAGTTCATCATCATACCAGCCAGTTCCCATCCAGGCAGGACCGCCTTCGGCCGCGTCGCGGATCAGCAGCCAGTTGCCGTAGCAGAACGCTCGCGCTGTATCGCCTTCGACATGGACGAGATGTCCCATCATCGTATGCTGATGATTATCAAGCGTGTCGTGGAAATTTCTAAAGCCCTGCTTGAATTCGGCTCGATCCTTCCACGCCACCGACGCGGGACCCAAGTCCATGATGACGTCCTCGGTAAATATCCGGTCGAATAAATCCCATTGACGGGCGTCTAGCGCGAACGCGTAGAGATTCAGCGCCTCGATGATCGCCGCTTTGTCGTCGTGTTCAGACATGCCTCAACATCCTTATTCGGTCGCTTCGCGGGACTAACCATGCCTCCAACCAATCAGGCAATATAATGCTTATACTGGGTTCATCTATTTGGCATCTTCGACGCCACAAACCTTTGGTCAACGCAGTTGGCGGCTATCTCATTATGAGACTATCGTCAATCCGCCTGGAAGCGAGTTCAAGGTCGGCTTGGTCAGAATTTCACTTCGCGTGATGTGAAAGGTCACCAAGTCACCTTTTCCTTTTTAGTTGTCCTCTTCAGGAGCATGGGGTAGTCGGCTGACGAATGCGACGAAACGTGAAAGGTAGACGTGTTGCAGATCGATGAGGCCGGGCCGTCACCAATGCAGGGCTTCGGCGCGAGTCAGTCTCGTGCGGACCTGATTACAGGCCTATTCGCCGGCCCGGTAAGTGGCCTGAGATATCAGACCCCGACGTCAACCGGTCTGACCAATGCGCGTGGCGAGTTTGAATACCGTCCTGGCGAGGCGGTCACGTTTCTGGTTGGCGGCCTCGTGCTGGGTACAGTGGAAGGCGCGCCTCGTATCAACTTGGCGCAGCTCGTGAACCGCGTCGCTGGCAAGATCGATCGGCTTCACGATCCGATGGTGACCAACCTCGCCCGGCTACTGCAGACGCTCGACCAGGACGGCAACGTCGAGGCCGGCATCATGATCGCGCCGCTTGTTCACGATCTCATCGGGCCGACCGTGCTGAACTTCGCGCAGCCCGCGGCTGACGGTCTCGAAGCCGCCGACTCGGTCAAAGCTGCGTCGGGTCCGGCCACCTTCGATCGCGACCCGGTGGTCGTGGCCCTGCTCGAGAAGTTGAACGCCACGCCGGGCATCTTTACTGCGAACACACCGCGCCAATTGCGGGACCCGGCAGCCGCGCGGAACGAGCTACGGCGCAATATCCGTGGCATCGTCAAAATGACAGATGTGAAGGTGCCGTTGCGCGACGGCTCCTTCGTCTATGCCGACGTGTTCCGTCCGGCGGACGACGGCCAGTACCCCGCCGTCATGGCGAAAGGCTTTTACGGCAAGGCTTTCTACCACGAATGCATCTGCAATGCGGAAGAAGCGCAGCAGAAGGAGGAGCTCGAAGACCGCTTTTTTTCCGGCAACCCGGACGGCCTTCAATATGAAAACCACGAGACCGTCGACTCGTCGGTCTGGGTCCCGAACGGTTACGTCTGCATCCGCGTCGACGCGCGCGGTGTGTGCAAGAGTCCGGGCGTGCAGGCACCTTTCAGCGTCCAGGAGGCGGAGGATTATTACGACGCTATCGAGTGGGCGGGGACGCAGCCCTGGTCGAATGGCAATATCGGCCTGTGGGGCATGTCGTATCTCGCGATGACGCAGCACAACGTCGCCAGCCTGCAGCCGCCGCACCTCAAGGCGATGATTGCACAGGGCACGGATGCCGACATCTACAATGAAGCGCTATATGGTGGCGGCATTTTCGGTGTCGGGTTCTGGCAATGGTGGTGGAAGATATGGTCGGGCAATAACCATTGCGGCGATCGGCGGGAAACCGACTGGATGGCGCGCGTGCTCGCCACGCCGTTCAATGATCCGGACGCTTATGGTCCGCGCGGCTCGATATTTATGATTCCCGACATCGAAAAGGCGACCGCGCCGGTTTGGGTCGTGGGTCCGCAGACGGGCGCGATCATCCACCAGCTGGGCAGCAGCGAGACGTTCATCCGGTCGACGGGAGCGGCCGCGCGCCGGTTCGACTTCGTCGACGCCTGGTTCCCCGATTGCTACAAAGGCTCGACCGTTGCCGAGCACATGCGGTGGTTCGACCACTGGCTGAAAGGCATCCATAACGGCGTGACCGATGAAGCGCCGGTCCGTGTTCAGGTGCGGACGGGTAACGGTTCACGCCTCGTTCTCGAAGACATCGACTGGCCCTTGCCGCGGACCAGCTATCGCCGCTGGTATCTCGATGCGACGCGGTCGGACTGGCAAAGGGACGGCCGTCGCGACGACCTCATGCGGATCACCGAAACCGTGCCGACGATCGAGCAGAGCGCAAGCTACAAGGCCGATCTCGATCTCGGGTCGCCCTCGATCGCGCCGACCGGTTCGGTTGACGGCACGCCGCGCTGGTCGACGGGCATCTCCTTCGTCAGCGATCCGATGCCTGCGGACATGATGCTCGTTGGCCACATGAAGGCAGGGCTATGGGTGTCCTCGACGAGCAGCGATATGGACGTGTTCGCGTCGCTGCGCGTCATCGACGAGCACGACCGGGAGATCCGGTACGAGACGATCGTGCATCCGATCGACCCCGTGCATCCTCACCCCGTCGGGCATGGGTTGCTTAAAGTTTCCCGCCGCAAGCTCGACCAGACAAGGTCGACCGAATACTGGCCCGTCCACACCCATCTCGAAGCAGACAGCGCGCCGCTCGCAAGCGACGAGGTCGTCGCGATCGAGGTGGGACTCAATCCGAGCACCGCGCTGATCCGCAGAGGCTGCCGGCTGCGGGTCGATATCCAGCCCTATTCGCCCGCCGGCGTGCCGGTGCGGGCGTATGACGTGGGTTACCATCTCGGCGCAACCAACACGGTGTTTACCGGGCCCGGTCACCCCAGCTACATCCAGCTGCCGATCGTTCCAGCCGGCTGACCTGTGCCGTCGTTAGGCAGTAGCGGCGTGAAGAGCCCACCAGTCTGATTCAACTCAGCAAGCAGCGGCCTCGATCATCGCGGCCGGACAACAAGGACAAAGGAGCACGAGATGCTAGACCTGGTTCAAGACAAGTCCGAGCGGCTGGATACGGTGGTCAGCAATATCCGAGCCCTCGGCCCGACGTTGCGAGAGCACGCGCTCGAAAACGAACGGGCAGGGTGCCACTCGGACGAGACAATCGCTGCGCTCGACGCCGCGGGCGCGTTCAATATCGCCAGCCCGGCCGAGTTCGGCGGCGACGAACTCTCCGTGCGGCAACAGCTCGACGTGATCCTAGAAGTGGCGAAATGGGACGGCTCGTGCGGGTGGACCGTGTGGGTCGCGGCTTCGACGAACTGGATCCCCGCCGGCATGGGTGGAAAGGTCGTTCAAGAAGTCTACGGCGAGAGATGGGTCGGGCCCCGCGTTGCTGGTTCCAGTCATTTTCCCGCTACCAAAGGACGTGCGAAGCGCGTCGATGGCGGTTGGGTCATTTCCGGCGGTCCCTGGACATTCGGCAGTGACTCGCTGTGGGCACCATATACCAATCTGGGGTGCATGACCGGTGAGGGCGCGGACAAGCATCTCGTCGGGGTTCAGGTCGCGCGCGATCAGCTTCGGTTCCTCGACGACTGGAAGGTCGCCGGCATGAAGGCGACCGGTAGTGTGTCCCTGATGCTCGCCGAGGACGAACTTTTCGTGCCCGAACACCAGGCGATCGATTTTCGCGACGTGACGGGGCGCAAGCTCGACAGCGGCTTGGCTGGTGCGCTCTGGAAAGTTCCGACGCTCGGTTGGGCGTTCAGCCTGATGAGCGGCATGTCGGTCGGCATCGCGCAAGGCGCGCTCGAGCGCTTCCTCGATCGCTCGGAGGGCCGTCCCATTCGCGGCACGACCTACAAGAACCAGCTTGAGGCGCCGCTGACGCACCTCATGCTTGCCGAGGTGCACTCCAAGATCCAGGCGGCACTGCTGATCGCACGCGCCAATGCGGAGGAGACTGACCGGCTAGGCATGCTCGCCGCCGCCGGCACGCCGGCCAATCCCGATTACATGCAGAAGTTCAGCGCCCGCGTGCTGGTCGAGACTGCCTATGCCGCCAAGTGGTGCGCCGAAGCGATCGAACTCCTGCAACGGAACTCCGGTTCGACGGCGATCATGGAGAACGAGCCGATCCAGCGGTCATGGCGTGACGCGCGCGTCATCACCCTGCATGGTGCGCTTAACCTCGAAGCCTTGTCCGAGAACTACGGAAGACTCATGGCCGGGATGCAGCCGCACAATTTTGCGGGGATCACCACGCTGGACCGGTTCTCGCCAGCTGCGAAACAGGCGGCGATGAGCGACAATCACGTTCACTGAGCTACCGCGCTCGGGATCAAAAAGGTGAGGGAAAACCGTGTTAAGCAAATTCCTGAACGGCATTGACGAAGCGGTGATGGAGCCTGGGCGGCCGCTCGAAGAGCGCGGCTACCCGGGTTTCAACCCGCGTCAGGTGACGATTGACGGCCTCACGATCGACTATGACGTCGCGGTCGAACTGCGTGACGGCATTAAGATCTACGTCGACATCTACCGCCCCGCCGGTGTCGACGGCCCGCTGCCGGCGATCGTGCTGTGGAGCGCCTACGGCAAGCACTACCGCTGGCCGGCACCGCTCCGGTCCGCATTCACGCAAGGCGCGAACGTCTCCGACTATGCGCCGATCGAGGCACCAGATCCGGTCACCTGGTGCCCCGCCGGTTACGCGCTCGTCGTGCCCGATCCTCGCGGCATTAATTCATCACAAGGCGACGCGACCGCTTGGTCGCCGCAGGAGGGCGACGACATCCACGACACGATCGAATGGATCGCCGAACAGCCCTGGTCGAACGGCAAGGTCGGCATGGGCGGCGCTTCCTATTTCGGGATCGTGCAATGGTTCGCGGGTGCGACCCGGCCGCCGCATCTGGCGGCGCTGTTGCCGTACGACGGCATGAGCGACCTGTACCGCGAGATCGTTGCGCACGGTGGCATCCCCAATCCAGGCTTCGTCGATTTCTGGAATGCCCAGGTCCGCGCCACGCACAACCGGGCGGAAAATTGGGTGACCGCCATGCGCATCCACCCGTTCTTCGACGAATATTGGAAGAGTAAAGTGCCGGCGGTCGAGAACATCGACGTGCCGACCTACGTGGTCTCCTGCTGGAGCGACCACGCCGTTCATACCCGGGGTTCGCTGTCCGCCTTCATGCGGCTCGGCACCGACCAGACGTGGCTGGAGGTGCACGGCCGTAATAAATGGGCGCACATGTACACCGCGG
>CAXTTR010000206.1:0-5772 GCA_964247215.1 uncultured Sphingomonadaceae bacterium | reverse complement strand
ATCGGCGCGGTCGGGCAGTTCCTGCGCCAGCGCGCCGAACATCTCGGCCGCCTCGGTATGTGCACCCTCGGCCAGCGCCGCCTGCGCCGCCTCGACCAGCGCCGCGATTTCGGCCGCCGCGTCGGGACCCTCGGCGGGCAGCGCGGCGAGCAGCCGGTCGATGAACGCCGCCAGCTCGCGCTCGGGCAACGCGCCCTGGAAGCCATCGACCGGCTTGCCGTCGAGGAAAGCGTACACCGTCGGGATCGACTGGATGCGGAACTGCGCCGCGATCGCCTGATGCTTGTCGACATCGAGCTTGACCAGCTGCACCCTCGGTGCTCGCGCGGCGACAAGCTTCTCTAATAGCGGCGTCAGCGTTTTGCACGGGCCGCACCATTCGGCCCAGAAATCGACGAGCACCAGGGCACCCTGCGACGCGTCGATAACGTCGCGCTTGAACGCCGTGATGCTCGCTTTATCCGCGGCGGGGGTCGACAGGCTGGCCACAGTCACTCCTGAAGTCGGGCGAGCGGGCTGTATTCTGGGCCCGCTCGATAATGCAATAACGCCTGAGTCGGCGACGCGGCGCATATGGTCACCCTGCCCCCGGCTTGCCAAGTCCCCCGCTGCCGTCGGGCCGCAATGCCATTTTGCGCTTGCACCCGCGGCTGCGCCTATGATAGCCGCCACATCCCGATGCGGTGGACACGCCACCGTATCTGCCCGAGCGGGCGTAGCTCAGGGGTAGAGCACGACCTTGCCAAGGTCGGGGTCGAGGGTTCGAATCCCTTCGCCCGCTCCATTTTCCGAGGTTGACCACTCGTCACCCCCGCCGCGCGGCGTTGACGCAGTTGGCGTAGCAGACTGGCTCTCGCGACCGCGATGACGATGCCCGCCTCGGCCTGCGCGTCGAAGCCGCGATGGCGGTTTGCGAGCGCGTCTCGTGCGAGATGGCCCCGGCGACGCGCTGTTCTTCCACGCGAACACGCTCCACGCGTCGGAACGCAACTCGAACAGCCCCCACACGCTCATGCTCTGCGCCTACAACCGCGCCCCCGACAACCCCGTTTAAGCCCACCACCACCCGCAATACACGCGGTTGAGAGCCCAGCCGCTATTGACAAATGAACTGATCTGGTTACAAGTCAGCCATGGTTACACCTGCAAACACGCGTGCCCGCCTGCTGCCTGCCGCTTCCCCGCAAGAGGATGAAGCAGAAAGCACCTTCGCGGCTAATCTGTCACTTAGGCTAAGTGGTTCACATCAAACGGCTTAATACGTTTCTACCCGTCGCTTTTCAGTCGCCTTTGAGCAGCTTCGGCCCGCTGTGATACGAATGTAATCAGCTATCTGGAGCCACCTCCATGATCCTCCGCCTGCTCATTCCAGCTCTGCTCGCCGCGCCCGCGCTCGCGCAGCCTGCCGCCGACGCGGTCCGTGCGTCATGCATCGACCGCGACCGTGTCCATGGCCGCGAGGGCGAGAGCGACCACAGCATCCTGTTCCACGTGCCCCGGCCTGCGAAAGGGCCGTTGAATATGGGGGCTGTGCCATTACGGGTCAGGATTTTCGTGATCTTTGAAACAATCTAAGCACAAGATGTGGTATCCGCGGACACCTGGCACCCGGGCAGGCGCTGGTCGTTTGGCACGAGCCGTGCGAGCGTCGCAGTTCCGGCTTCGCAGCGGGCCACCGAGGCTTGCATCTGACCGGCGGCGCGTTGTGTACGGCCGTCAATCGCGTTAGGCGAGCTGGATGCTGACATATCTGGAATTCGAGAAGCCGGTTGCCGAGCTGGAAACGCAGGTCGCCGAGCTGCGCGTGCTGGCGTCACCCGAGGCGAGCGCCGAGGCGAATGCGCTCGAAGAGCTCGCCAATCGGCAGCTTGCCGACCTGTACGCGCGGCTGACACCGTGGCAGAAAACGCTGGTCGCGCGGCACCCGGCGCGGCCGCACTTCAAAGACTATGTCGCGCAGCTGATCGAGGGCTTTACGCCGCTAGCTGGCGACCGTCAGTTCGGCGAGGACTGCGCTATCGTCGGCGGCATGGGACGGCTGAACGGCCGCGCGGTGATGATCATCGGCCAGGAAAAAGGCTTCGATACCGCCAGCCGGGTCAAGCACAATTTCGGCATGGGGCGGCCCGAAGGCTACCGCAAGGCCGTGCGCCTGATGCAGCTCGCCTCGCGCTTCGGGCTGCCGGTGGTGACGTTGGTCGACTCCGCCGGAGCCTATCCCGGTGTCGACGCCGAGCAGCGTGGTCAGGCGGAAGCGTTGGCGCGCGCTACCGCTGCCTGCCTCGATCTCGAAGTGCCGATGGTCGCCGCGATCGTCGGCGAGGGGATGTCGGGTGGCGCGATCGCGCTCGCCACCGGCAACCGCGTGCTGATGTTTGAACACGCGGTCTATGCCGTGATCTCACCTGAGGGCTGCGCTTCGATCCTGTGGCGCGCCGGCGATAAATCGGCCCCGAGCGGCCCGAGCCGTGCGGCTGACGCCGCCGAGGCGATGAAGATTACCGCGAGCGACCTCAAGCGGTTAGGTGTCGTCGACCGCATCATCTACGAACCGCGTGGCGGTGCCCACCGCGACCCGGCCACCGCTATTGCCCGGCTCGGCTCGGCGCTGACCGCCGAGCTCGATGCGCTCGCCGGGCAGACCCCGGCGGCACTGCGCAGCGGACGCCGGGCCAAGTTTCTCGCGATCGGCCGCGCGGCGTGATGCTGGCGAGAGCCACGTGAGCGCGACGCGCAACGACCCCGACTGCCCGGGGCCGGTTCCGGTGACGGGGCTGCCGCTGGTTACCGTCGCCGCTGCCGCATTGATCGACGCCGACGGCCGCGTGCTCGTCGCCGAGCGCCCGGCCGGCAAGTTTCTCAGCGGGACATGGGAGTTTCCCGGCGGCAAGATCGAACCGGGCGAGATTCCGGTGACCGCGCTCGTCCGCGAGCTGCGCGAGGAGCTCGGTATCGATATCGGCCCGAACTGCCTGTCGCCCGCCGGCTTCGCCAGCCACGGTTATGACGACTTCCACCTGATCCTGCTGCTGTTCGCCAGCCGCCGCTGGCGCGGCACACCGCGCGGGATGGACGGCCAGCGGCTGCAATGGGTGCGGCTGCCCGAGCTGTTCAAGCTGAGCATGCCGCCTGCCGACCGGCCGCTATTAGGACTGCTCGCCGCGCAGCTTTAAGGGGTGACGATCGGTAACATCGGACAACGTCTTCCAAGGCGATCACGCCGGCATTATCTTCATCGGGTGCCGCAAGGAGACGCTCATGACCAACGACGCCAGCCAACCAGTCGACGCGCCCGAACTCCCTGTTCCGGTCGAGCCTGAGCCCGACGTTGCACCGTCGCCGCTACCCGAGCCCGAGGTCGGCGGGCGCCAAGGTCCCGAGCCGACGCGTTTCGGCGACTGGGAGAACAAGGGTATCGCCGTCGATTTCTGACGGCGTGGCGCCCGCTAGCCCGCGCGCCTGCGCTGCCGCGCAGCGTACACCGGAGCTGTCTCGAACTGCGCCGCACTCGCCGCCATCTCGGCAGCCAGCCACGCGTGCGTCATCGCCAGCCCAGTGGTCAGCGGCACCTTCGGCGACCAGCCAAGCAACGCCTGCGCGCGGCTGATGTCGGGGCAGCGGCGGCGCGGGTCGTCGACGGGCAGCGGCTTGCGGATCACCGGCGCGGTGCTGCCGGTAAGTTCAACGACGTGATCGAGCAGCTGGCTGACCGTAATTTCATGCGGGTTGCCGAGGTTGACCGCCTCCAGGAACTCATGGTCGCTCTCCATAAGCCTGATCAGCCCGTCGACCATGTCGGAGACGTAGCAGAAGCTACGCGTTTGGCTGCCGTCGCCGTAGATGGTGATGTCGGCTCCCGACAATGCCTGGCACAGCAGGTTGGTGACGACGCGTCCGTCGTCGGGGTCCATCTGCGGGCCATAGGTGTTGAAGATGCGCGCGACGCGGACCTCGGCGCGCTTCGCCCGCGCATAGTCGAAGGTGATCGCCTCGGCGGCGCGCTTACCCTCGTCGTAGCAGGCCCGCGGCCCGATACAGCTGACCCAGCCGCGATAGTCCTCGCGCTGTGGGTGCGCCTCGGGGTCGCCGTAAACCTCGCTGGTCGAGCTCAGCAGGAAGCGCGCGCCCGCCGCCTCGGCGAGCCGCAGCAGGTGGTTGGTGCCGACGACATTGGTCAGCATCGTATGCTCGGGGTTCGCCTGATAGGCCGGCGGCGAGGCGGGGCACGCCATGTTGTAGATGCGGTCGATGCGCGGGGTCAGCGCCAGCACGGCCTGCGGCAGCGGCTCGACGATATCGGCCTCGATCAGGTTGAAGCGCGGGTCGTGCTCAAGCTCACGCAGGTTGATGCGCCGCCCGGTCTGGAAGTTGTCGACGCAGACGACGTGGTGCCCGCGGTCGAGCAGCGCCTTGCACAGATGCGAGCCGATGAACCCGGCCCCGCCCGCTACCAAGGTCAGCCGCCCAATCGCATTCTTCATTGACTTGCCTCGGTAAGCTGGCGGGTTACGGGTTGAGCGGTCAGGAAGCCTTCAAGCTCAGCGGCACGGTGTACGGCGGTATGCGCGGCGAGGATGCGCGCGCGCGCCGCGCGGCCGAGCGCGGCGGCGTCGGTCGCAAGCGCCGCGACGACGGTATCGGCGCTGTCGGCCAATATGATCTCGCGGCCGGGTTCGAACAGCGTGCTCAGCCCCGGCCAGTTATCCGAGATGATCGGCGTCGCACATGCGGCGGCCTCGAATAGCCGCACCGAGGGCGAGTAACCTGCTGTGATCATATCGGCACGGGTAACGTTCAATGTGAAGCGCGAGGCCGAGTAGAATTCGGCATGCTGCGCCGGGGCGAGATGCTCGATGCGCTCGACATTGGCGGGCCAGTCGATGCTTTCCGGATATTGCGGCCCGGCGACCACGAAGCGGTGATCGGGTAACCGCCGCGCCGGCTCGATCAGCAGCCGTTGCAGCATCGCCTGCCGGTCGTCGCTGTAGGTGCCCAGGTATGACAAGTCGTAGCGCTGGGCGGCGTCGACCGGATAGTAGGCGTCGGGGTCGACCGAGCAGTAGAGCGCGCGGGCGGCGGGCGAGCGGTAGCGACGCTCGATAACGCCAAGCATCGGGCCGCCGGTGAACGACAGATAGATGCCGTAGCCAGGGATCAGCGCAGGCGACAAGTAAGTGCAGTCGCCGCTCGCCAGCGCCGCCAGCGTCACCGGCGTGTCGATATCGTAGAACGCCGTCAGGCCGTGCGCCTGCGCCTGGACGAACTCACCCACATCGATGCCGTCGGGCACATACGAACCGACGACGACCGCGTCGGCAGCGGCGATTTCACCACGCCAGCCCGCTAGCTCGCGCAGATCGCGGTAGTATTCGAGGCGGCAGAAATCGGGGTCGGTGAGGTCGCGGTGGCTGGCGTACCACGGCACGTCGCGTTCGAGGAACAGCACCTCGTGTCCGCGTGCCGCGAACTGGCGCAGCAGCGCGCGATAGGTGGTCGCGTGGCCGTTGCCCCAAGACGACGACAGGCTCAGCCCGAGAACGACGAGCTTCATGCCGCGGCACGGTGCTGCTGATGCGCGCGGAAGATTGCGTCGACCTGCGCGCCGCGGAGCGCATAAGTGTGTTCGGCGAGCACCCGCGCCAGCGCCGCACGGCCGATAGCGCGGGCGCGCTCGGGAGTGAGCGCCGCGACATGCTCGGCAACGTCCTGCCCGTCGCGCGCCACCAGCACTTCGGTGTCCGGCGTCAGGAACAGCTCGATCCCTTCCCACGC
>CAXTTR010000205.1:0-5784 GCA_964247215.1 uncultured Sphingomonadaceae bacterium | reverse complement strand
GCCGCCGTTGGCGAAGCCGCCAGCCCCGCCGCCGAAGCCGCCCGGCCCGCCGCTGCGGCCGAACAGCTCGGAGAACAGGTCGCTCGGATCGCCGCCGCCGAACTCGAACGTCGTCGATCCCGCGCCTGGCCTTGCTCCCCCAAAGCCGCCGCCGCCGAAGCCGCTGCCGCCACCGAACCCCGGCGGCGCCTTGGGCTGGCCATCGGCGTCGATCTCGCCACGGTCGTAGCGCCCGCGTTCCTTCTCGTCGGACAATATCGTGTACGCCGCCGACACTTCCTTGAAGCGTTCGAGCGCTTTCGGGTCATTGGCGTGCTGGTCGGGATGGTTCGCCTTCGCCAGCTTGCGATAGGCCTTCTTGATGTCGGCAGCGCTCGCCCCGCGCGGCACACCGAGTACGGAATAAAGTTCTTTCATGGTCGCTTGCGTCACCACAGCCGGACCACCCTGTAAATAGGGCCGCTCAAATAGCGTCTTCGCAAAGAGGGCGGCGGACTCGCGCCCGCCGCCCCCGGTTCAGTTCATCACCGGCGTATTACGCCGCGTGACGCGCCTCGCCGTCGTTGCTGGCGGGCTGCGCCTCGGCCGGCTTCGCCTCAGCCTTGACCTCGATCGTCGGCGCAGTCGCTGCGCCACCGATCGCCACCGTGCGCGGCTTCATCAGCTCGGGCACTTCGCGGACGAGGTCGATATGAAGCAGGCCGTCCTTGAGGTCGGCGCTCTTGACCTGGACGAAATCGGCCAGCTGGAAGCGGCGCTCGAAGGCGCGCATCGCGATGCCGCGGTGGAGATACTGGCCCGCCGCCGCGCTTTCGTCGGCTTTCCGGCCAGCGACGGTCAGGACATTCTGGTGCGCGGTGATGGTCAGCTCGTTCTGGTTGAACCCGGCAACCGCGAGCGTGATGCGATACTGATCGTCACCACGGCGCTCGACGTCGAAAACCGGATAATTCTCCGAAGCCTCGGCGCGCGCGCTGGCCTCGAGCGCATCGAACAGCCGGTCGAAGCCGATCGTCGAGCGGCGATAGGGGGTAAAATCGAAAGCGGTACGCATGGTTGGTCCTCCATTGAGCAACATGACGCCGGACCCGTTACGGCGTCCGACAGCGCTGAGATGGGAAGCGTTTTATGCGGGTCAAGGGGGTTCGACCGCCAAGATTTCAGAACGCGTTTGACATCCCGCTCGCAAAAGCTTCTTGATAATGCCTCGCAATAACAGATCGGGTATCATGCACATTCGCCATCTCGCCGCCGCATCCATCCTGCTGCTCGGTACCGCCGCGCACGCCGCCCCCGGACTCGACAGCAAAGTCTACGGTGCCACCATCGAGTCCGGCGTCACCGAGATCGAGACGCGCTACGCCCGCCTGACCGGCAAGTCCGACAACGGCGCATCGGCGCTGGTGCTCGAAGCCGCGCACGGTTTCAGCGATCGCTTTTACGGCGCGCTACTGACCACGTTGAGCAAGGACCCCGACCAGCTCGCGGGCGGCACCACCAAGGTCGACGGCCTCGGCGTCGAGGGCATCTACCGGATTGGGCGCATTCCCGGGGTCGACGTCGACATCGCGGTGTACGGCGAATACGACGCGGCCTTCCGCAATGAGCCGCACAATCTCGAGTTCAAGGCACTGCTCGAGAAACGCACCGGCAAGTTCGACACGCGCGTCAACCTCGTCGCCGAACGGCTGCTGCGCGGCTCCGCGCCCGTCGTGTTCAGCTATGGTGCGTCCGCCGACTATGCCGTCATCGGCGACGAAGTCCGGCTCGGCGTCCAGGCGTTTGGCGACCTCGGCGACACCGACCGCTTTGCCGGACGGCAGCAGCACTTTATCGGCCCGGTCGGCAAGTTCGAGATCGAACATACGCCGCTGGGCGGTGAGCTCGGCATCGAGGCGGGGTATCTGTTCGCAGCAGGCGCGGCCCGGGACAGCGCACGCGGGCAGGCCCGGCTGCTGCTGGAGTGGGAGTTCAGGTTCTGACGTCTCGCGACAACAAGCGGTGCACGCGGGATTAAAGGTTTACCCCGACTTCGACGTTAAATGTCGGATATGCTTACACTTTTTCCACGCGACACCAGGCCAGTCCATAGCGCTCCGCGCTTACTGATTGATTTCGTTGGCGTATCGAAATGGCACGCGTATTGCATCGCGCTTTGAGAACACTGTTGTTCAGGGAACGATCTGCTTTCACTAAGGATTTTAAGATGTTAAGACTTCAGCTTGGTTTCATAGTCGCCGCGTTGACGATCACGGTCCCCGCACAGGCGGTCACCGACATCGGCTTGAACGGCTCGTTCGAGGCTACCACGACCGCCGCGTACAATGGCGGCAGCTACGTGTACCTGGACGGAACTTTCGACAGCTGGAGCTATGTTGGTGGTGCTGGCCTGATCAACGGTGTCGCAGCTAACGCGTGGTTTGGCGCGACACCGCCACAGGGCTTTGACGGAGCGCAGTACGCCTTTGTGCAGGGGACCGCTACATTGTCGCAGACTTTTACGACCGCGGCAAGCGGCAGCCTGGCTCTCAGCTGGCTGGAAGGCGCGCGTCCCGGCAACGGTAGCAATAACGGCGACCAGACCTACACCGTCAGCGTCGACAACGTAAATTACTCGACCCTGTCGAGTATCAGCGGCGAGAACTTCAGCTTGCGCAGCCTAGACCCGCTGACGCTCAGCGCCGGTTCGCACACGATTACCTTCACCGGCCTGAACCACACCGATAGCACCGTGTTTATCGATGCCGTCACGGGTGAACTTACCCCGGACACGACTGTCGTGCCTGAGCCAGCGACGTGGGCGTTGATGATTGCCGGTCTTGGCATGGTCGGCCTTGCCGCCCGCCGCCGGACCAAGGCGTTGGCGGCTTAAGCGCCCTTCGCATGGCGGGTGAGTTGCAGCAGCTCACCCGCCATGCTCCAGATAAGTCACCGCCTTGCGCGCGGTAGCCGCCAGCATCAGGACACGCCTCAAACGCCGCACTTCGCACCGCACGCTGCTTGAGCTAGGCTCCGCGCATGACTCCGCTCGCTCCTTACGCGCTCGGCGCAATCGGCATGACGCTGATCGTTGCCGTGCGCTATCTGGCGGTCTCGGGTTTTTTCGCGTGGCTGACGCGGCGGCTCCATCCGGCGGTCTATGCTCCCGCCGATCCCGCCAAGCGCACGCGCCTCAACCGCCAGGTGCGGCGCGAGATCGGCTGGTCGCTGGTGTCGGCGGCGATCTACGGCCTCCCCGCTGGCCTCACCGGCGTCGCCTGGCAGCAGCTCGGCTGGACAAAGATCTATACCGGCAGCGGGCATAATGTCGGCTTGGGCTGGTGGTGGTTCCCGCTCAGCATCGCGCTGTACCTGTTCGCGCACGACACTTACTTTTATTGGACGCACCGCGCGATGCACACGCCGCTGCTGTTCGCGCGCGTTCATGCCGTGCACCATGCGAGCAAGCCGCCGACGGCGTGGGCGGCAATGGCGTTTCACCCGTGGGAGGCGCTGTCGGGAGCGCTGCTGATTCCGGCGCTGGCGTTCGTCGTGCCGATCCACGCGGAGGCGTTGCTGATCGTCCTCACCGTGATGACGTTCTTCGGCGTTACCAATCACATGGGCTGGGAGCTGTTTCCCAGGGCTTGGCTGGCTGGCGCATTCGGCCGCACTATGATAACGGCATCGCACCATCATCTGCATCACCGTCATTACCGGTGCAATTATGGGCTGTATTTCCGGTTCTGGGACCGGCTATGCGGCACCGATCGGGGTTGGGCTGGGGAACTCTCGCATGACGAACCGCGGACTGGTCGCGCTGAAACTGCCGCTGACACTCGCGTCGATGGCCTTGCTGCTGGGGGCCGCACCGCCGCCTGAGCCGGTGGCGGTCGATATCGAGGTCATCGGCCTGCGCTCGGTGAAGGGCAATGTGCAGGCGTGCGTCTGGCACGGGCCCGAGCATTTCCTCGCCGCCCGGGCCTGCGCCAAATACGGCCGCATCGTCATCGCGCCTGCTGGACCGACCGTGTCGATGAAGCTCGACCTGCAGCCGGGCGAATATGCGGTATCGCTGTTCCACGACGCCAACGCCAATGGCAAGCTCGACAAGAACATCCTCGGCATGCCGACCGAGGGCTTCGGCTTCTCGCGCAACCCGGTGATCGCATTCAGCCAGCCGAGCTATGCCGCGACGCGCTTCGAGGCCGAGGCTGCGACCACCGAGACGATCCGGATGAAGTATTTCCTTTGACTTGAGCGGCCCGCGGTCGCATCTTCGTCGCTGTTCCCAGGGGAGCCCCGCGTCACCGGGGCTGAGACAGCGCGGGTCCGAGCGCCATACCCTCCGAACCTGATCCGGGTCATTCCGGCGTAGGAAACGGAACGATCAGCGGGCACTCTCGCCCGCGCGCCCGCCCGTCGCCGTGACCCCTGTAGTGAGGGACTGCGCGTCATGGCCGATATCAACTCGCCGATCGAAATGCCCGTCACCACCGGGCCGCTCCCCGGCAGCCGCAAGATCTACGTCCCCGGCGAACGCTTCCCCGATCTCCGCGTCGCCATGCGCGAGGTCAAGCTCGAGGACAGCGCGAACGAGCCGCCGGTGCGCATCTACGACCCAAGCGGTCCCTACACCGACGCCGCCGCGCTGATCGATATCAGCCGCGGGCTGCCGCCGCTGCGCACGCCGTGGACCCTCGCGCGCGGCGACGTCGAGAGCTACGACGGCCGCGAAGTCCGCCCCGAGGACAACGGCCTCAGCGGCCGCCGCGACCCCAACGGCGCGCAGCTGTACCCCAATGTCAACGCCCGCCCGCTCCGGGCCAGGGGCGATGCCGCCGTCACCCAGATCGCCTACGCGCGCCGCGGCATCATCACGCCCGAGATGGAGTATGTCGCGATCCGCGAGAATATCGGCCGCGCGGCACTCGCCGGCCACGTCCGCGACGGCGAGGACTTCGGTGCCGACATCCCCGATTACGTCACCCCCGAGTTCGTCCGCGACGAGATCGCCCGCGGCCGCGCCATCATCCCGTCGAACATCAACCACCCCGAAGCCGAGCCGATGGCGATCGGGCGCAACTTCCTCGTCAAGATCAACGCCAACATCGGCAACTCCGCCGTCGCCTCGTCGATCGCCGAGGAAGTCGAGAAGATGGTGTGGTCGACACGCTGGGGCGCCGACACCGTCATGGACCTCAGCACGGGGCGCAACATCCACACGACGCGCGAGTGGATCATCCGCAACTCGCCCGTGCCGATCGGCACCGTGCCGATCTACCAGGCGCTCGAAAAAGTCGGCGGCGTCGCCGAGGACCTGACGTGGGAAATCTACCGCGACACGCTGATCGAGCAGGCCGAACAGGGCGTCGACTATTTCACCATCCACGCCGGCGTCCGCCTCGCCTACATCCACCTGACCGCCAAGCGCGTCACCGGCATCGTCAGCCGCGGCGGCTCGATCCACGCGAAATGGTGTCTGGCGCACCACAAGGAGAACTTCACCTACACGCACTTCGCCGAGATCTGCGAGATCATGCGCGCCTATGACATCAGCTTCAGCCTCGGCGACGGCCTGCGCCCCGGCTCGATCGCCGATGCCAACGACGCCGCGCAGTTCGCCGAACTCGACACGCTGGGCGAGCTGACCAAGGTCGCGTGGGCGCGCGACTGCCAGGTCATGATCGAGGGCCCGGGGCACGTCCCCATGCACAAGATCAAGGTCAACATGGAGAAGCAGCTCGCCGTTTGCGGCGAGGCGCCGTTCTACACATTGGGGCCGCTGACCACCGACATCGCCCC